>DATBCP010000427.1:0-5091 GCA_036270435.1 Rhizomicrobium sp.
GGCCGGCATCCAGCACGCCATCGATCACCAGCACATGGCGGCCCGCGATCTGCTCGGAAGGACCCGCGATCATGGAGATGGCGCTCGCCACCCGCTTGTCGCCATAGGAGCGCAGCCAGATCATCTCCACATCCATCGCCACGCCCTCCCAGGAAAGCGCCCTCAGCAAATCGGCGGCAAAGACGAAACCGCCCACCAGCACCGGCATGGCGATATCGGGCACCAGGGGGTTGCGCGCGATCGTTTGCGCCATGATGCGCACCCGTTCCTGGATCTGCTCGGCGGTGAAAAGAATCTCGGGCGTGCTCATGATCCGTCTTTGGCAAAACGCACTTCGAGATGACGCGCCGCCGCGGGAGGGCTGGCAAGCCTTGTGACGAACTTGACAGACTGGCCCGGTGCCAGGACCTGAGCGGTGGGCTTGAAGGTCCAGTGATAGAGTTCGTGATTGCTGGCATCGCTCAAGGTAACGCGCACGGTCTGCGGCACCGGCATTTCGCGCGATCCCGCATTGACGATCTGGCCCGACACCGCCAGCACCACCTGGCCATCCTCGCTTTCGCGGCGATACTCGACCTGGCGGAAGTCGATGCCGCTGGCATTCACATGCAGACCCAAGCTGGAATAGACGCCGGCCGATTGCGGCCAGATGGTCGCGATATCCTGGCGATAACGCACCGCGGCAAAGGCGATTGCCAGAACCACCACAATCAAGCCGACCCACCCCGCCACCACCACAAGCCGGGAGCCCAGGAGTGTGCGCGGTTGTTCCGCCGGAACGGCAGGGGCGCGCATTGGCGAAGCGCTTTCGGGTGCAAAGGGCGCCGCGATCGAAGCCACGCCATCGTCATAGGCGGCAGACGCCGGAGGCTCCTGCCCGGCCCGTGGCCCCATAGCCTGCCCGGTCGGCTCCGCGGCTACCGGCGCGGACGCTTCCATCGGTTCCGGCGCTTCACCGGCCTGGTGCCAGCTGTTACCGCACTTGGCGCAACGCACATTACGCCCGCCCGGGGGAAGCTTGGACGCGTCAACCGAATAGCGCGTGCCGCAAGAGGGACAGGTGAGAATCATGCGCTAGTGTACCGATTCCGAAATTCGCATGATCTTTATATCGAACTCCTGGCGAATTTCGGAATCGCAGGACACGAGCATCTTATTGATTCCCGGGGTCGTTTCGGTTTCGAAGTTCGCCCGGAGCCTGATATCCCCATCCATGCGAATTTCGAAACCGCGCCCCCGGCCTGACGAAATATCGGCGAAAATAGGGGGCCACGCCCATGACCGCAAGCGGCGCAGGAATTTTGCGCAGGCCCGCGCGCAAGGCCACGGATGCCGCCCTATTCTCCCCGAAAAATATGGGTATGTTCGGCAGGTCATGGTTCGCTTCGAAAATGTCGGCATGCGTTTTGGCTCCGGTCCCGAGGTGCTGCGCGATGTCAGTTTCTCTCTGGAGGCGGGCTCCTTCACCTTCCTGACCGGCCTGTCGGGCGCCGGCAAGACCACCCTGCTGAAGTTGATCTACATCGCCGAGCCGCCAAGCCGGGGGCTTATCACCCTGTTCGGAGCGGAACTGGCCACGGCCCGGCGCCGCGATCTGCCGGCCTTGCGCCGGCGCATCGGCGTCGTGTTCCAGGATTTCCGGCTGTTGGACCATCTTTCGGCCTTTGAAAATGTCGCGTTGCCGCTGCGGCTCGCAGGCAAGCGGGTGAGCGATTTTTCCTATGACGTCAATGAACTCCTCACCTGGGTGGGGCTGGGCGATCGCATGAATGCGAAGCCTCCCACTCTTTCCGGCGGCGAGCAGCAGCGGGTCGCCATCGCGCGCGCCGTGGTGGCGCGCCCCGACTTGCTGATCGCGGACGAACCCACCGGCAATGTCGATCCGGAAATGGGCGCCCGCCTGATCCGGTTGATTGCCGAACTCAACCGCTTGGGCACCACCGTCCTGATCGCCACCCATGACCGCGCCTTGATCGAATCCACCAGGGCGCGCGAGATGCGGCTGATCGAGGGCCGGTTGGTGGAAATGCGGGCGCCGGTATGAGCCAAGCGTGCCAGAATGCATGCCAGAATGCGTGCCAGAATGCGTGAAAGAGCGACATACGTCCTGCCGCGCGACAAGGGCGCCGCACCGCTGGATTTCGTCATCGCGGTGATGGCTTTCCTGGCGGCCTTGGCGCTGGGCGCCTCGCTGGTGGCGGCGCGGGCCGCCCACGGCTGGCAGAGCGGGCTGGCGGACCGCATCACAGTGCAGGTGATGCCGCCGGAAGACGGCGATCCGCGCAGCAGGTTGGAGAGCGAGACCCAGGCCGCGCTGTCGGTGCTGGCCGCGACCCCGGGCATCGCCCATGCGCAGCCTTTGTCGGATGCGGAGATCAACGCCCTGGTGGAGCCCTGGATCGGGAAGGACGGCGCGGTGTCCGGCATTCCCCTGCCCCGGCTGATCGATGCCGCCATCGTCCCGGGCGAAGATGTGGATGTCGACAAGCTTGAGGCGCGGCTGAAGCAGGCCGCACCCCATGCCAGCGTCGATGATCATCGCCGCTGGATGGCCAGGCTGCGCGGATTGGCGGATGCGGTGCGCTTTTCCGCCTATGGCATCCTGCTGTTGATCGCGGTCGCCACCGCGGCGGCTGTGTCCTTCGCCACCCGCGCCGGACTGGATGCGCATCACGAAATGGTGGCCCTGCTGCACCAGATGGGCGCACTTCCGAGCTTCATCGCCCGTGCCGTTGAATGGCATTATTTCATGGCGGCCCTGCTCGCCGCCGCGCTCGGCACCTTGTGCGCGGCGCTGCTCTTCCTGGCCGCGGGGGGACTGGAAGTGTTCGGCGTCGAAGCGGTGCCTTTCCTGCCGCCCCTGTCACTGAGATGGATCGAGCTTCCCTGGCTTCTCGCCGTGCCGGTCGCAACCTCGCTGATCGCCTGGGCGACAGCAAGGCTGTCGGTGCTGGCGGTGGTAAAAGCCATTTATTGACAGTTACTTGAGAGCCTGGGAGTCCGTTTGCTATCTTGCGCGCCTGCAACGGAGCATGATTTGCGCGTCTTTCTGGGTGTGATCCTACTGGTGCTGCTGGCCTATGGCCTGGGCTTTGTGCTGTTCGTCAGCAACCTGCCCAACACGCCCGCCCGAATGCCCAGGGCCGACGGCATCGTGGCACTGACCGGCGGTGGCGAGCGGCTCGACACGGCGGTGTCGCTGCTGGAGCACGGGGTTGGAAAGCGACTTCTGGTCAGCGGCGTTTCCCAGGAGACCACCAAGGAAACCGTGGGCAAGATGTCGGAAGGCGGCCCGCGCTTCCGCTGTTGCGCCGATATCGGCTATTCCGCCGAAGACACCCACGGCAATGCCGAAGAGGCGGCGGCCTGGACCCGGGAGAATCATTTCACCAGCCTGGTCATCGTCACCGGCCGCTATCACATGCCGCGCACCATGAAGGAATTCTCCGCCGTGCTGCCGGGCGTCTCGCTGATCGCCTATCCGGTCAACCAGAGCCGCATTGATCTGGGCGACTGGTGGCGGCATCCGCGCACCATCGGCCTGTTGCACAGGGAATATGCCAAGTATCTCGCCACGTCGGTGACCATGCGGCTGCTGAAATGATGCAAGGCTTGCGCTCGGCGCTGTTTCTGGCCTGGTTTCTGGCCGTCACCACCATCCTGTCGCTGATCTTCCTGCCTGTCCTGGCTGGCCCGCGCCAGGCGACGGTGTGGCTGGCGCGGCTGTGGGCGAGGCTCACCTTCTGGGGGCTCAAGGCTTTTGCCGGCATCGGGTTTGAGGTCCGGGGCATGCCGCCGGCCGGCCCGGTGCTGGTCGCGTCCAAGCATATGAGCATGTGGGACACGCTGGCGCTGTACCTGACGCTGCATGAGCCCGCCATCGTGCTCAAGCGCGAACTGTTGCGCATTCCCTTTTACGGCTGGTTCCTGGCCAAGGCCGCCGCGATTCCCATCGACCGCGGCGCCGGCGCGCGCGCGTTGCGCAAGATGTCGGATGCGGCGCGTCAGGTGCTGGCGCAGGGGCGTCCGATCCTGATCTTCCCGGAAGGGACGCGCAAAAGGCCAGGCGCCGCGCCCGACTACAAGCCGGGCGTGGCAGGCCTTTATGGCCTTTTGGGCGTTGCCTGCGTGCCGGTGGCGCTGAATTCCGGCGTCTATTGGACGGGCTTTCTCAAACGTCCCGGCACCATCGTGTTGGAATTCCTGGAACCGATCCCACCGGGATTGAAGCGTGACGCCTTCATGACCCAGCTCCAGAGCCGCATCGAAAGCGCCACAAGCGCACTTTTACCCTGATATTTCAAATGCTTGCCGCAGTTGCAGCGCGGATAAGCTTACCTATCTATAACGGTGGAACCGCCCACCCCGATATGGTCTTTATCTGCCCATGAGCGACATTTCCCACCAAGTCTGGGACATGAAATACCGGCTGAAAGCGCCGGATGGCACGCCCATCGACCGCGATGTGGCGGATAGCTGGTCGCGCGTGGCGCTGGCCTTGGCGGACGCGGAAGCACCGGGCCGCTGGGTCGGACATGCCATGGAATTCGCTGGCGCGCTGGCCGGTCACAAATTCCTCCCCGCGGGGCGGATCCTGGCCGGCGCCGGCACGGGGCGTAACGTCACCCTCTTCAACTGCTTCGTGATGGGCACCATCGAGGATTCGATGGATGGGATTTTCGCTGCCTTGCGCGAGGCGGCGCTGACCCTGCAGCAGGGCGGCGGCATCGGCTATGACTTTTCCACCCTGCGGCCCAAGGGCGCGGCCGTGGCGGGCGTGGGCGCGGACGCGTCAGGCCCGGTCTCTTTCATGGACGTTTGGGACGCCATGTGCCGCACCATCATGAGCGCCGGCTCGCGCCGCGGCGCCATGATGGCGACCTTGCGCGTCGATCATCCCGACATCGAGGAATTCATCGGCGCCAAGCGCACGCCTGGGCGGCTGTCCAACTTCAACCTGTCGGTGCTGGTGAGCGATACCTTCATGGCTGCGGTGAAGGCCGATGCCGACTGGCCGCTGGTCTTCGGCGGCAAGACCTATCGCACCCTCAGGGCAAAGGCCTTGTGGGACACCATCATGCGCTCGACCTA
>DATBCP010000428.1:0-6969 GCA_036270435.1 Rhizomicrobium sp.
CTCGCTAGCGACAGCGTAGTGCGAGACCGATTTGACCGGCACGCCGGTCGGGCCTCACTCCACCGGACCATTTCGTTCGCCTGCGGCGAACCCCTCCTCACCCAACCAGGATTTCGCCTTTTCGACCCAATGCAGCCGCCAGCTCGCCAAGCCTGCGCTGCACCGGTTCGCCGGCAATCGCTTCGCGGCGGGTGGGCACTTCCAGGATCACCTTGGACGGGGTCGTGCGCAGGCGGTAATTGGCCAATTCGCCCGCAGCCGATGCCGAAAGCGAAAAGGCGAAACGCCACGCCAGGCCCAGGACAAGCGCGCGCCTCTCGTCATCCTTGTCCAGCAAACCTTGTAACGCGAGATGCTGGGGAAAATCCTCGTCACCGGAATAACGGTGGAACACGGAAGCCGCGATGATGGCGCGCGTGCGGTGGCTGGCGCCGGCGAAAGGCGCGGTCAGCACCTGGTGAAAGGCGCCGGCGGCGCGGTCATCGGGATGACGCCGCCAGGCGATGTCGGAGAAAAAGGCCGACGCCTCGCGCTCGCGGGCATCCTCCGGGTCCTCGCCTTCGAACAAGGGGGAGGTCCAGCCCAGCATCTCATGGGCATGCACCGCCACGCGCGCATCGCGGGCATTGGCGGCGCGGGCAAATTCCACGAGCGGGTCCTTGGCGCGTTCCTCCGACGGCAGGCGCGCATAGAGCAGCCCTTCACGCAAGCCGAAGGCGGAGATGACGACATCCTTGATGTTCCCCGCTTCCAACAACCGCTCCAGCACGACCGCCCCGTAAGGCAGGCTTTCCGCACGGCGCTTGGACACGACCTTGATCTTGCGCACGCTGTCCTTGGAAAGGCCCGCCAACAGCCGGCACAGCCGAAGCGCCCGCGCCCGCGGTATGATGTAATGCTGCAGCACATGGAGGGGGTAATCATGCTCTTCCATGTCCACGCGGGCGAAACTGCGCCACACGCCGCCCACTGCATACAGAGAAGGGGCCGACAGGTCGGGGATGTTCTTCAGTCCCTTGTCGACAATGTCGCGTGCCTTGTCGGGATCGCCCTTGCTTTGGTCCATCAGGCGCAGGGGCCCGAACGGCATTGTATAGGCGGCGCCGGTATGGCCGTCCTTGACCGAGACCATGTCCAGGCTGCCCCCGCCCAGATCGGCCGCCAGGCCGTCGGCGTCGGGGATGCCCGCCATCACGCCTTCAGCGGCGATGCGCGCTTCGTCCTCGCCCGCCAGAATCCGGATCGTCCGGCCCCAGGCGGCCTCGGCGCGGCGGATGAATTCCGCACCATTGCTGGCATCGCGCGCCGCCGCCGTCGCCACCGCATCGCGGTGCTCGACATTCAAGCCATCGGCAATCATGCGAAAGCGCGACAAGGCTTCCAGCGCGGCGGTGCAACCCTCGGCATGCAGCCTGCCGGTGGTGACCATGTCGCGGCCGATGGCGCAAATGGACTTTTCATTTTGCAGGGTCGCCGCCACCCGGCTTTGGGATTCGTAGACCACTAGGCGCACCGAGTTGGAGCCGATGTCGACGATCGCCACCGGGCCGCGCGCCTTGAGCGAACCGGGCGCCTGGCCCTTGGGTTGCCAGACGGTGCGAAGATCGGCCACGGCCATGGCTCGCTAGCTCCGGCGCTTCGCCTGGTTTTGTATCTTGAGCGCGCGGCCGCGGCCTGAAAGCGACGGATTTGTCATGAAATAGGTATGCGCGGAGAAGGCATCGCTGTCCTCGGAATGCGAATCGCGGACGTAACGTCCGTCAGGCTGCATATACCAGCTTTGCGCTTGGTCTTTCAGCTGCGCCACCATGATCTGGTCAAGGACCTGTTGATGGACGGTCGGATTTTCAACGGGAACCAGGGTTTCCACCCGCCGATCCAGGTTCCGCGGCATCCAGTCGGCCGACGAGATGTAAACTTTGGCATCCTTGTGCGGCAACTCATGGCCATTGCCGAAACAGGCGATTCGGCTGTGTTCCAGGAAACGTCCCACGATCGACTTGACACGGATGTTTTCCGACAGGCCCGGCACGCCCGGCCTGAGACAGCAGATGCCACGCACGATCAGTTCGACTTTCACTCCGGCCTGGCTGGCGCGGTAGAGCCCGTCGATCATGCCGGGATCCACCAGCGAATTGAGCTTGACCCAGATGCCGGCGGGCTTGCCGGCGCGGGCATTCATGATCTCTTGCTGGATGTCCTCGATCAGCCGCCCGCGCAAAGTAAGCGGCGACATGGCCAACTTCTCCAGCGCCGTGGGTTCGGCATAGCCGGTAATGAAATTGAACAGCTGGGCGGCATCGCGCCCCAGCCCCGGATCGGCGCTGAACAGCGAAAGGTCGGTATAAATCTTGGCAGTGTTGGGGTGGTAGTTGCCTGTCCCGAAATGGCAATAGGTAGCGAGATGCCCGCCCTCGCGCCGCACCACCAGGCTGATCTTGGCGTGCGTCTTCAGGGCGATGAAGCCATAGACCACCTGCACGCCGGCCCGTTCCAGGTCACGGGCCCATTTGATGTTGGCCGCCTCGTCAAAGCGGGCCTTGAGCTCCACCAGAGCGGTGACCGACTTGCCGGCCTCCGCGGCTTCGATCAGCGCACCCACGATGGGACTGTCGGAGGAGGTACGGTAGAGCGTCTGCTTGATCGCCACCACGTCGGGATCGGCCGCAGCCTGGCGGATGAACTGCACCACCGTGTCGAAGCTTTCGAAAGGATGGTGGACGATCAAATCCTTTTCGCGGATGGCGGCAAAGCAATCGCCGTTATGGTCGCGGATACGCTCGGGAAAGCGGGGGATATAGGGCTTGAAGGTCAGATCGGGACGTTCCGACAGGATCAGCTTGGAGAGATCCGACAGGCCCATCAGATTCTCGACAATCACGATCTCCGAATCGTCCAGGTCGAGATGTTCGGCGATGAACTGGCGCAACGCTTCCGGCATGGAGGCGCTGCATTTCATATGGATCACGCTGCCGCGGCGGCGGCGCTTGAGCAGCGTTTCGAACAGCAGGACGAGGTCTTCGGCCTCTTCCTCGACCTCGACGTCGCTGTCACGCAACAGGCGGAACATGCCCCAGCCTTTGACCCCATGGCCGGGGAACAGCCGGTCGAAATAAAGCGCGATCACATGCTCCAGCGGGATGAAGCGCACCTCCTTGGGCAAAGAGGCGCTCTCCTGGTCGGGCAGGCGGATGAAGCGCTTGAGTTGCGGCGGCACCGGGATAAGCGCGGAAAAATGCTTGCCGTCGCGCTTGTTGGTCAGCTGGACCGCGATAGTGAAGCCGAGATTGGGAATGAAGGGGAAGGGATGCGCCGGGTCGATCGCGAGCGGCGTCAGCACGGCGAAAATCTGTTCGTTGAACTGGCTGTCGAGATACTGCTTGTCGCGGGGCTGCAGCTCTTCGCCGGTGACGACGCTGATGTTTTCCTTGCGCAATTCGCCGTGCAATTCGCTCCAGATGCACTGCTGGTCGGTGATCAGGGCGCGGGCGGTTTCATCCACCTTGGCGAGTTGTTCGGCCGGGGTGATCCCATCGGCGCTGGCGGTGGTGACGCCGGCGCGCACCATGCCCATCAGGCCCGCCACCCGCACCATGTAGAACTCATCCAGGTTGGAGGCGGAGATCGAGAGAAAACGGACCCTTTCGAACATGGGGTGGCGGCGATTCAACGCTTCCTCGATCACGCGGCGGTTGAAGGCCAGCCAGGAAAGCTCGCGATTGACGAAACGCTGGGGGGAAGCCGGGTCGAAGGCGACGTTGCTGCCCTGATGGTCCAGCGAGACCACCTCTTCGGTGGAGGAGACCAGAATTTCAGGTGCATCTTCGTTGGCGACGGCGAGGGGGGCGTTCGGATTTGCAGTGGTCATGCGTTTCAGCCTAGCCAGAATCCATGAAGTTGTAATGACCTATTAAAACAGGCTGAGCCCCGGCGGGCCAGCGAGCAACTCCTTGATAAGACTGAGATTTATGGGTCGTTTCTCTGCCAAAGCCACGGCATCGGCGCGAGCGACAAAATCGCGTATCGCGCCGGGCGAGCGGTCCAGGCTGCGGATCATATGGGTCACCACGCTTTCGGGAACCGAGACTTGCCGGTCGGCAAAAAGCTTCACCGCCAGCCCCATCAAGAGCGCGTCGTCCGGCGCCCAAAGGGCGAAGGCCAAAAGCGCGCGCAGCCGGGAACCCAGGTCCGGCAAAAAAAGCTGGAAGGCCGACACCCATTCCGTCGGCGGCGGTTGCGCGGTCAGCAGCAAGGGCGAGCCGCGCTCCAACAGGGCAAAGAGCGCCGCTTCCGGCACGCCCTGGGCAACATTTTCCACCACCAGCGCCCCTTGCGGGATATCGGCGCTTAGGCTTCCTGCTTCGACGATCTGGGCGCCGGCCTGGTCGGCCCATACCGCCGCCAGATGGGATTTGCCGCTGGCGGGCGGTCCGTACAACACAGCGGCCGGCGCCGGCCAGTGGGGATAGGAATCGATGAAAGCCACGGCGCGTTCATTGCCCGGGGCGACGATAAAGTCGGCGCGACCCTGGGCGCTTCGCGTCTCCAAGGGCAAAACCAGCTGCGTCATGCCGTGCTCCTGCCCCGAAGGAATCCGCGCAATAGAACGCCGCCATAGGCCACCGCGGATAGGATGGTGGCAAGCCCCGAGATCCAGGCCCCTGCCCGTTCCACACCCGGCGCCCCAATGTCGAAGGCGAGGAACATCAGGGCGCCCAACACATACAGGATTTGGGTCACGGTGGAGAGTTTGCCCACAAACAAGGGCGAAGTCGCCACCGGCCAAGCGAACAATTTGACCAGCAGCCAACCCATGACAATCACCAAATCGCGCGCCACGACCAAGGCCACCAGCCATAGCGGCGTCGCGCCCACGATGAAAAGCGCCGACAGGGAAAACAGCATCAGAAGCTTGTCCGCCAGGGGATCCAGCCAGGCGCCGAAATCCGAGGTGAAGCCCCAGCGGCGTGCAATGAAGCCATCCAACCCGTCGCTCAAGCCGGCGGCGGCAAACACGAGAAGCGCCGCCATGTCATGTCCCACGATGATCAGATAGGCCGCGAAAGGGGCGGCCAGCAGCCGCAGTGCCGACAGGATGTTGGGCACATCCCGGATCGCGGGGGTGATTCTCGGCCGGGTCATCGGCCTCATGCTCCTAGCTCACTGGCCGGCGCGGGCCAGCGTCCATTGCCCGCCATGGTTGCTGAGCGACAGGCCCGCCCCGCCCACCGCCTCGCGCAATTGGTCGATACCGCCCTGATAGCCCAGATTGATACGCGCGAAATTCACACTCATGGCAGTCACCGTGACGCCGGTGACGTTGCTGACTTGGCCCAACGCGGTTTGGATCTCACCCCATTGCGCCAGGCTGGCGATGCGCACATCGGCGGCCAGCCGGCCCCGCTGGCTGAAGTCGACCACGCTGCGCGTCTTCCACATATCCTCGATGGCGCGCACCGCCGCCTGCGCCGCCGCCGGATAGGTGGTGCCGACCGTCTGCAGCATCGGCACCTCGACGCTGGTCTTGGCGGGCTGCTCGCTCATGCCGAGCCGGCGGATGTTCACCGTCATCTTGCCATTGGCATAGACCGTCTGGACCAAGCCGACTTCGTTGACATGGTTCTTGGCCGCAACCGCCGCGACATCGTTCCAGCCGGCCGCGTCGAAATTCAATCCCGCCAGCGGGGCATCATCCTCAGGGCCCAGCACGGTGAAGGGCACCAGACTGTCGTGGAAGGACGGCGCCATCAGGGCCTGGGACCAGGGGCCGTGGCTGACGCCGGGCGACATGGGAATCACCAGGATTCGCCGGGCGGGGGCCTGGGAGAACGCGATCTGGGAGCTGCGCAACAGACGCGCCACCCCTTCCGGATTGAACATATAGGTCACGTCGGCGACGTAACGCGTGGTCGAGCGGCGCTCATTGGCGATGTTGTAGCCGCGGCTGATGCGGAGCAGTCCCGCCAGATCCAGCGTGGGCTGCCTCGCCCAGTCCGCCTGGCGGGTGAGCCGGCGGTAAACGATCTGAAACGCCTTGCCGCGACCCTGGGAGATGGCCGTGTTCAGCGCCTCGGTCGAGGAAGCGCCGGTGGCGTCCACATGGACGTTGGAGACGGTATAGAGGCTGTTGTCCTGCGCCATGGCGGGCGCGGCAGCCAGCAGGGCGGCGACAAACAGGAAAAGCGAACGAAAGGTCATAAAGGGCCTTTTTTGGCTTTGCGACTATACCGGCCCGATGTGACCGGCGGAAGGCGATCTAACTGCCCGCCAAAGCAGGCAAAATTGCGGTGCTGTGTGGGAGCAAGGAAGCGTCTTGCGCCGCCACCCCGGGGGCCGTAAACGAGCCTGATGCCGCAAGACACTTCCCGACCCAAAAACGGCCTGACTTATAAAGACGCCGGCGTGGATATCGATGCCGGCGAGGCGTTGGTCGCGCGCATCGGCCCTGCGGCCAAGGCGACGCGGCGGCGCGGCGCCGATGCCGATCTGGGTGGCTTTGGCGGGCTTTTCGACCTCAAGGCCGCAGGATTCAGGGACCCCATCCTGGTGGCGGGCACGGACGGGGTGGGCACCAAGCTCAAACTGGCGATCGATACCGGGCGCTTTGACGGCATTGGTCATGACCTGGTCGCCATGTGCGTCAACGACATTGTGGTGCAAGGCGCCGAGCCGCTTTTCTTTCTGGACTATTACGCCACCGGCAAGCTGGAGGTGGAGTCCGCGGCCATCGTGGTGGAAGGCATCGCCCGCGCCTGCAAGGAGTCGGGCTGCGCCCTGATCGGCGGCGAAACGGCCGAAATGCCGGGCCTTTATGCCAAAGGCGATTTCGACCTGGCCGGCTTTGCCGTCGGCGCAGTCGAGCGTCATGCCATCCTGCCCAAGACGGACACGATGAAGCAGGGCGATGTGCTGATCGGGGTGGCCTCCAGCGGGGTCCATTCCAACGGCTATTCGCTGGTACGCAAAGTG
>DATBCP010000429.1:0-2350 GCA_036270435.1 Rhizomicrobium sp.
TGCCCTTCAACAGGTGGGGGATGCCGCAGGCGAACTCCACCACCTCTTGGCCGCGCGCCACTTCGCCCAAGGCGTCGACATGGGTTTTGCCGTGCTCGGCGCTGATGGCGCGGGCAAGCTCGTCCTTGCGCGCCTCCAGCAGGCGGCGCATCTCATGCATGACCTTGGCCCGGCGCGGGGGCGTGGTGGCTGCCCAGCCCGGAAAGGCGGCGAGCGCGGCGGTCACGGCCGCGTCGATCTCCGCCGGCCCGCCGGAAGCGACCTCCGCCGTCTGTTCGCCAGTGGCAGGGTTGAAGACCGGGGTGCGGGCATCACCGGCAACGGTTTTCCCGGAAATCAGGTGTGCAATCCGCTTCATGCCTATTTCTTTAGCATGATCGGCGACGATTCAAAGCCGGGTTCCGAAAGCTCCCGCCCCAAGGGAGACGGAAAGCCGCGCCGAAAAATTCCCGCACTGCGCGCAGAAATTGCACCGACCACACCTTTGCCTGCGCGTAACAAAAACTCCATGTCGGGTTCACAAATCTGAAGATTCCGCAATCTACCTCACCTCCAGGTGATGAATCCGCGCGATCGCGAAAACGCGACGCCAAGCACCGGCATGCGGGGGGCTTATCAAATTCCGCATTTCTGGCGGAACAGCTTTCGCGCGCCCGCGCGAATGAAGCAGGGGACTGATTATGACAATGCGACTGACCAAATCCATGGCGAAATTTCTGGGCGCCAGTTCCGTTCTGGCCTTGACGATGAGCGGGCCGGTCTTTGCCCAATCCACCGGTACCCAGGCGGTGGAAGATATTGAAACCGTGACCGTCACCGCGCAGTACCAGGTCAGCGGGATCATGAAGCCGATCACTGTGCCCAAGGAACGCTCCACAATCACCCAAGACTTCATCAACAGCCAGCCGGCCGGCCAGTCGGTGTTCGACGCCTTGAACAAGATTCCGGGCTACAATTTCACCAACAACGACCCTTATGGCAATTCCGGCGGCAATGTCCGCATCCATGGTTTTGACGGCAACCACATCTCCTTCACCTGGGACGGCATGCCGCTGAACGACACCGGCAACTACGCCATCTTCACCAACCAGGTGGCTGACAGCGAGATCATCGGTTCCGCCAGCGTCAACCAAGGCACCACCGACGTGGACAGCCCCACTGCGGCGGCCACCGGCGGCGTGGTCAGCATCGTCAGCAGCCGTCCCAGGGAGGAATATGGCGCGCTGGCGGACTCCAGTGTCGGCACCAACAATTACAAGCGCGAATTCCTGCGCCTGGACACCGGCGAAATCGGTCCCTGGCACACCACGGCTTTCGTTTCCGGCTCCTATACCAGCTACGACAAGTTCAAGGGTCCGGGTTTCCTGAAGAAGAAGCAGTTCAATGCCGTGATCTACCAGGACCTAGGCGATTTGGGTTGGATCCAGCTCGCCATGCACTGGAACTCCAACCGGAACAATTTCTACAACAACCCCTCCTTCTATCCCACCGTATCCACCTTGCAGACCGTGAATGGCACACTGACGGGTGTCACGCCCTTTCCGCTGGTGCCCGGCGGCCCCGGCGCCCCGACATTGGCCTATTCGCCCAGCGGCAGCTTCACCGGCACAGGCGCCGTCAACAATGTCCTGGGCTTCGGACTCAAATTTGACGAGGCACCCACCTGCACCCGCGTCCCGGGCATTACCGGCGTGGCGAATCTGGACAATCTGTGCAGCAGTTTTTATGCGGTGCGCATCAATCCCTCCGACACCGGCAATATCCGCCTGTCCTCGCTGTTTCACCTCAGCGATGAAGTGTCGCTGACAGTGGATCCCAGCATCCAATATGTGCTGGCCAATGGCGGCTGCTATACCTCGCTCAGCGAAACCGATCCGCGCCTGGCCGGCTCTGTTAAGAACGTTGTCGGCCGGGATCTCAATGGCGACGGCGATGTGCTGGACACGGTCGGCGTCTACAGCCCCAACAACACCAACACCATACGCTATGGCCTCAACACCTCATTGGTGTGGCGGATCACCCAGGATCACACGGTGCAGCTCGCCTATACCGGCGACTTCGGCTTTCACCGCCAGACCGGCCAGTACAGCTTTCTGGACGCCACCGGCCGGCCGGCCGATCCCTTCGCCGGCTATCGCGACGTGAATGGCCGCATCCTCTCGGCGGATGGCACACCATTGCGCGGCCGCGATCGCCGCAGCCATGCCTTCCTCAACCAGGTGGCCTTCGACTATGAAGGCAATTTCTGGGACGACATGGTGCATGTCAGCGCCGGCGTGCGCTCGCCCTTCATGACGCGCGACCTCAACCAGCTTTGCTACCTGCAGGTCACCGGCACTTCCAATGTCGG
>DATBCP010000430.1:0-3457 GCA_036270435.1 Rhizomicrobium sp.
TTGTCGCCTTGGCCGCCGCGGTGATCGCGGTGGGCGGATTTGGCGAGACCCTTACCGGCCCGGCCGCCACAGGCGGTTTCGCGGCGGCCGGCGCCATCCTGCTCGCCCTGGCGGTGATCGCCTCGGAAGAGATTGCCGTGCTCCCCTTCTTGCATGGTTCCTATGCCGCCAAGCTTCTGGAGAGCGCAGCCAAGCCTGAGGCCGCCATCGATCCCCACGCGCCGTTCAACAGCCTGGCGCGCGCCGCGGTCGCGGCCGCGCATCAAGGCGTGTTCGATCTGGACTTCCGTTCCAGCCTCCTGACCCTTTCGGTGGAAGCAGTTCAGATGGTAGGGCTTTCGGCACATGAGACCACGCTATCGCATGGCGATTGGCTGACCCATGTCCATCCTGACGACCGCGATGTCTATACCCAGGCGCTGGAGGCCTATCGCAAACTGCCGGGCCGCGCCTTCCGCCTGGAATTCCGCGCCCGCGGTCAAGACGGTCCCTGGCGCTGGCTGGAATTGCGGGCCACCATCGTCAGCGAACAGGATGGTCCGTCTGATTGCCTGGGTCTGATCTCCGACATCACCCAGCGCAAGGAAGCGGTCGATGCGGGCGGGAGTGCACCGCCGGGTAACGCGCCTTGCGATCCGCTGACCGGGTTGGGCAACCGTGTGGCGCTGATGCAGGCGCTGGATGGGCTGGGCGCGGGGTTCAGGGGCGTTCTGTTTGCGCTGCTGGATGTGGACCGCTTCAAGGCCATTCATGCCAGCTTGGGCGACAAGGGCGCGGATACCATCCTGAGGATGATCGCCGAACGGCTCACCGGCTTGGGCGGGACCGCGCAAGTTTTCCGCGTTGGCGGCGACAGCTTCGCCTTTGTCTTCGCCAATCCCGCCAAAACCGCCCAGGCGGTCGGCAATGCTCTGGCGGAGGCCTGCACCAAAGCCTACCGGCTGGAGGGTCGCGATGTCTTTGCGCCCTGCAGCATCGGCCTGGCGACGGGTGCTGAAAGCGAAGACCCGTTCACTTTGATCAAGAATGCCGAACTGGCGCTGCTCGCGGCCAAGCGGCAGGGCGGGGCGTGTGCCCGGCTTTACAGCGCGGAATTGGAAACTCTGGCGCCCGCCGACAGCGTGGCGCTGGAAAGCGAATTGCGCCATGCCTTGGCGAGCAGTCAACTCGATGTGTTTTATCAGCCCATCGTGAAGCTTCAGGACCGCAGTGTGGTCGGTTTTGAAGCGCTGCTGCGCTGGCGCCATCCGGTCAAAGGCCTGATCTCGCCGGCCGACTTCATCGCCCATTCGGAGGAGACGGGATTGATCGTGGCGCTGGGGCGTTTTGCCCTGGAACGCGCGGCCAGCGATTTGGCCCATTGGCAACGCTATTTCCCGCTCAAGCCGCCTTTGTTCGCCAGCGTCAATCTTTCCCGCCGACAATTGCAGGATGCCGGTTTTGTTTCGCTGCTCAAGACCATCCTGGAAGGAAGCGGCATCGCGGAAGGCACGCTGAATTTGGAGATCACCGAGAGCGCCATCGCTGCCGATGCGAGCGTGCCCGGGATCATGGGACGCATCCGCGCCCATGGCGCCGGCCTTTCGATCGATGATTTCGGCACCGGCGCGAGCACCCTGAGCGAGCTGCGCAACCTGCCGGTGGATACGGTCAAGATCGACAAGAGCTTTCTGGCGCGTCCCGGCGGCGTGGAAATGGGCAGCGACGGCAAGACCATGCTGTCGGGGATCGTCAGCCTGGCGCATGAACTCAAGCGCCTGGTGGTGGCGGAGGGTGTGGAAAGCGAGGCCGATGCCCAGTTGCTGGCCCGGTTGGGCTGCGATTTCGGCCAGGGTTATTATTTTTCGCCCCCGCTCGACGGGGCGGCGGCGCTGGACTACATCGCCAGGCATTATAACATCACGGCCACCTCATAAATCCGTCAGCCCCAAAATGGAGTTCCCCCTATGACGATCAAAGCCGGCGACAAGATCCCTTCCGCCACCTTGATGGAAATGCAGGACGGCAAGCCAACCCCTGTCTCGACCGACATTTTTTTTGCCGGCAAAAAGGTGGCACTGTTCGCGCTGCCGGGCGCCTTCACCCCCACCTGCTCGGCCAAGCATGTGCCGGGCTTCGTCAACAGCTATGACGCGCTGAAGACCAAGGGCGTGGACGAGATCGCCTGCGTTTCGGTCAACGACGCCTTTGTGATGGGCGCCTGGGGCAAGGACCAGAAGGCGGACGGCAAGGTGCATATGTTCGCTGACGGCAACGGCGATTTCACCCGCGCACTCGGCCTGGAATTCGACGCCAGCAAATTCGGCATGGGCAAGCGCAGCCAGCGTTATTCCATGGTGGTCGATGATGGCGTGGTGAAATCTCTCAATGTCGAACAGCCGGGCGCCTTCGAAGTATCGAGCGCGGAGTATATGCTCAACCAGGGGCAGTTACCCTGACTTGTCATCCCGGGTGCTGCGCGAGCCACGAAGTGATGCGCTGCCAACCCGGGACCCAACTTGCGAGCAAAAAAGTTGGATCCCGGATAGCCGCTACGCGGCTTCCGGGATGACAATCTTATTTTGAAAATTGGCGCTAAGGCCCCGGTATGGCACCCCGCGCCAGCGCATCGGCGCGTTCATTCTCCGGATGGCCGGAATGGCCCGCCACCCACACCCAATGGATCTGGTGGCGCGCCATTTCCGCGTCCAGCGCGCGCCATAGGTCTTCATTCTTCACCGGTTTCTTGTCGGCGGTTTTCCAGCCCTTGGCTTTCCAGCCGGTCAACCACTTGGCCGCGCCGTCCATCACATAACGGGAGTCGGTGTGAATGGTGACGCTGCTGGCGCGCTTCAGCGCTTTCAGCCCTTCGATCACGGCCGTCAATTCCATGCGGTTGTTGGTGGTGGCTCTTTCCCCGCCCATCAATTCTTTTTCATGAGAACCGAAGCGCAATATCGCCGCCCAGCCGCCGGGACCCGGGTTGCCGGAACAGGCGCCATCGGTGAAGATGTCGATCACAACCCGTATTCCCGCGCGTGCTTCACCTTGTTGTGGAAGCGCAGCTTCTTGGCATATTCGCGCGGGTCCTTGAGCTTGACCAGGGCATTGGGATCGGGGTTGAGCCAATCATAAGTGCGCGTCAACAGGAAGCGCAACGCCGCGCCGCGCATCAAGACGGGCAAAGCATGAATCTCGTCGTCGCTCAAGGGCCGCGCCGCGCGATAGGCATTGATCACAGACTGGCCCTTGGTGATGTTGAAGCTGCCGTCCAACTCGAAACACCAGCTGTTGAGCATGATCGCCAGGTCATAGGCAAAGGCATCGTTGCAGGCGAAATAGAAATCGATCACCCCGCCGACTTGATTGCCGACGAACAGCACATTGTCCGGAAAGTAATCGGCATGGATCACCCCCGAAGGCAGATCGGCCGGCCAGCCGTTCTGCAACGCCGTCAGCGCGCCACCGATCAGATCCG
>DATBCP010000431.1:0-6733 GCA_036270435.1 Rhizomicrobium sp.
GGGTTTCCAGCGATTTGGGATTGCTGTGCAAGGTAACATCGCCGGAACCGCCGATATCAACCCTGGCTTCGTCGCTGGGCGCGATATCGACATCGCCATGGCCGCCAATCTCGACCCTGGCATTGCGGGTTTCGACCTGGCCGAAATCGGCGCGGCCCGAACCGGCGATCCCGATATGCAGATCATCGATCTTGCCCTTGGCCTGGATTGTGCCGGAACCGTGAATTTCCGCCGTGGCCTGGCGTGACTGCAGCTGATCGAAGTCGATACGTCCCGAGCCGTTGATGGTCGCTTTGAGATCGTCCGCCCGACCGTTGGCTTTGATGTCGCCGGCGCCGTCGATCTCGATGTTCGTATCCGCTTGATCCAGCGCATCCAACGTCAGGCTGCCGCCGCCGTAAATGGCAAAGCGGCGGAATTCGCGGCCGGGCAGGATGACTGCCAGATCGTGGGTGCGGCTGCGCCAGCCGCGGCAATTCATTTCCAGGGTGCCGCTGCGCAGCCGCAGATGGGCCAGGAGCTGGGGATCGCCGGTGACATGCAGCCTGTTGTCCGTGCCCGGCCTGTAGCTGGCATGGGTGTTGATTGCCAGGCCGAATTTGTCGCTGTCATCCCAGTCCATATCGCGGATGGTGGCAGTGGCATTTGCCACCGCCTCGCAGCGGGGTTTGCCGTCGAACCAGGAAAAATCCTCCAACCCGTTGCCGAAATCCTTGCCGCCGATGGCGGCGGCGGCGCCGATGCAGACGGCGGCTGCGGCAAGGCCGATGACGGCGATGATGACAAGCTTGTGCGCCATGATGGTTCCTCCCGAAGTATCAGCCGCCGGAGCTGATGTTGTGGATGCGGCCCGAGCCTGCGATATGGGTCTCCAGCCGCTTGGGATTGGAGTGCAGGTTCACATCGCCCGAGCCGGCAATATGGATGTCGGCTTCGTCGCTGGGCGCGATATCGGTATTGCCACTGCCGGCGATATGCACCGTGGCGACATTGGCTTTCACGCCGCTGAGATCGGCGTCGCCCGATCCGGCAATATGGATCTCGGCATGTTCCACCTTGCCGTCTGCCTTGATCGAGCCGGAACCGGCAATGTTGAACCTTGCCGACATCTGGTCGAGCTTGGACAAGACCATATTGCCGCTGCCGGCGATGCTGAATCTCTTGAACTCCTGGCCGGGCAAGGTGACGGTCAGCGCCTCCGTGCTGCCCCAATAGTTGCGGCAATCCAGCTCCAGCCTGCCGTCGCGTACTCTGAGGTGCGCCAGCATCTGGGGATCGCCGCTGACATGCACCCTGTTGTCGCTGCCCGGCGTGTAGCTGGCATGTCCCGGCACGCCCAGGCTGAAATGATCGCTGCCATCCCAATCCAAATCGCGGCTGGTGGCGGTGGCGTCCTGGATCTTTTCGCAAGCCGGCCGGTCGCCGAACATGGCAAAGTCCATGCCGCCCCAGTTTTTGCCGAACTCGCGGCCGCCGATGGCGGCAGCGGCGCCCATGCACAAAGCGGAACCGGTCAGGCCGATGACGGCAATGAAAGCGAGCTTGTGCATGAGGGCCTCCTAGATGGATTGGTTGGCGGAATCGAACAGGCGGAAGTGCAGCCGGGCATAGCGGATCAACAGCTTGGCGATGATATCCATCAACAGCAGCAGCAAGGCCCCGCCGCCGATCGCGCCGCTGACCAGGCCCAGTCCGATCAGGAGCTGCATCGCGACATTTCCCATCACCCCACCCCAGAGCAGGCTGAACAGCAGGAAGGCGCCGCCCACCACCATGCCCAGACAGGCGAAGGACAGGCCGATGAAGATCGCGGCCAGGATGCAGAGGAACGGCAGCAGGATGATGAAATCGATGGTGGCCAGCCCCAACAGCGCCAGAACCACGCCCATAAAGTTTCCGGCGCTGCGGTTTTCCTCCCAGCGGCGGAAGCCCATTTCCGCCCGCAATTCCCGCGCCAGCCGGTCCGGTTCGCCCAGGGCGGCCGAGATCTCGTCCTCGCTGCGGCCATCGGCGGCGCCGTCGGCAAAGTGACGCTCGTAATCGGCGATGATGTCGCTGATGTCGGTATGGTGCAGGCCGGAAAGGCCGTCGCGCAGCTGCGCCATGAAATGCGCGCGGTTCATGTTGCATCTCCCAGAATTTTGCGCACGGCTGTCTCAAAAACCTGCCATTCGCCGATTTGCGACTTCAGCGCCTGTGCGCCGCTTTTGGTGAGCTTGTAGTATTTTCGCGGCGGGCCGCTGCCCGATTCCTGCAGATAAGTCGAGACCAGCCCGTCATTCTGCATGCGGCGCATCAACGGATAGATGGTGCCTTCGCCCATGCCCACGGCTTCGGCCATGCGGCTGGCGATTTCATAGGCGTAATTGTCGCCGCGCGAGAGGAGTGCCAGCACACACATCTCCAAAACGCCTTTTTTCAGCTGGATTTGCAGGGATTCGACCATGCGCTAGTGTTTATCACATGGTACCTTGTCTTGCAAGATACCATTTCGATTTTTTTTGCGCAGCGTCGCTAAACGCCTTGGATGCGACAAGGATCAGCCGCGGTTTGGAAGGAGGCGAGGAGGCGAGGCTCCGGCTAAGCCATCATGCTCTTGGCTTTGGCCTTTTATCGCGGCCCGGGAATGTCCCCACCCACATTGTATTGGATATCCGGCAAACGATAATTATCGACCAGGCGCGGCGAACCATCCTTTGCCGCAACAACCTTGACGCCCTGTCCCCAATAGCCGCTGCGGTGAACCGCCCAATTGAGGCAGGCGATATTTTTTGGTGTTGTCCCGACCTGGGAACAGGTTGTTTCGGCATTCGCCAAAACGTCCGCCTGCTTTTGGGCAACATACTGGGGACTGGCCGCTGTGCAGCCTCCCAGAAGCAAAACCGCAAATACCGGAATGACGCGCTTCATGGCGTGGCTCCCTGGCAAACGCGCAGACAGCCTATGCCCGGAACTCAAGCGGCATCAATCGAGGGCCAAAGCGAAAATGATCTTTTTGTTTGTCGGCATCGCCGCCGCGAGAAAGCCAAAAAGGGCTCCGGTCGCTAAACCGGAGCCTTTTTCGCGTCGCGCACGACAGGCGCACGCCCCAATCTCGAATCAAGTCTCACATGCCAAATCTGAAACGATGCTCAGCTGGAATGCCATTCGCCGCGAGACCAATAGCCATGATGCCAGTCATGATCATTGTCAGTGTCGTGCCAATGGTAGCGCGCGTTGTTGCGGTGCGACTCGCCCCATTTGTCGTTGTGGAACGCCAGGGTCACACCCGGAAAGTGAACCCTGGTGTCGGTGTGCCAGCAGTCGCCTTGTCTATTGCAAGCCGTGTACGCTGATGCGGGAGCCGCGATCGCGAGCGAGAGGCCGGCGGCCATAAAGCTTGCCAAAAGTGCTCCGTCCCTAAGTTTCATGGGAAACACTCCAAGAGATATCCTCGCAATCAACCCGCGACAGGACCCTTTTGTTTCCGGGACTCTTAAATCCTGTAGGAACTGTAATGTGTCCGCGTCGCAGCCTTCGCCGGATCCCGAATTTCGGGGACTTGTCCCGTGCGACCCTCGGACTAGGCGTGCTTGCGCGCGGAATCGCGGATTGCCGCCTCTCGAATATTCGTCAGCGTGGTACTGGGGGTGATGCCCTCACCGTCGAACTTTATGTGGAGGATGGCCGGCAAGCCGCTTTCCTCCGCCGCCAGGAAGGCCGGCGCGAAGTCCGCCGTGCGTTCGACCGTCGCGCCGAAGCCGCCGAAACTGCGGGCAAAAGCGGCGAAATCCGGATTGACCAGATCGGTGGCGGAAATCCGCGCCGGATATTCCCGCTCCTGATGCATGCGGATCGTGCCCAGCATGGCATTGTCGAACACCAGCACGACGATGGGCAGGCGGTATTGCATGGCGGTGGCGAATTCCTGGCCGGTCATCAGGAAATCGCCGTCGCCCGCCAGCGCCAGCACTTTGCGTTCGGGATAAAGGCCTTTCATTGCCACCGCCGCCGGCACGCCGTAACCCATGAAGCCACACACCGTCGCCATCTGGGTGCCCAAGCGGCGGAAGCGAAAGAAGCGGTGAATCCAGCTGGAATAATTGCCGGCGCCATTGCAGAGGATCGCATCGGCCGGCAAATGCTGGCGCAGCCAGATCATGATCTCGGACAGATTGACCGCGCCCGGCTGGGGCAGGGCCTGCTCCGACCAATCCAGATAGTCGCGATGCGCCGGCCTGACATCCGGCGGTGCGCGGCGCGGTTCCAGCCGGTCCAATGCGGCGGCGAAAGCGCCGGGCGCGGCATGGATGGCCAGGTGCGGCCGGTAGACCCGGCCAAGCTCTTCCGCGCCCGGATAGGCATGAACCAGCGTCATTTGGGGTACGGGAATGTCGAACAGGCTATAGCCTTGTGACGTCAGTTCGTTCAGCCGTGCGCCAGCCGCGATCACCAGGTCGCTCGCCTTTACCCGCGCCACCAGCTTGGGATTGGCGCCCAGGCCCAGGTCGCCGGCATAATTGGGATGGTGCGAATCGAACAGATGGGCGCGGCGGAAAGAGGTGCATACCGCGATGCCGAAGCGCTCGGCAAAGCCGGCAACCTGGGCGCAGGCCGTTTCATTCCAGCGCCCGCCTCCCAGGATCAGCACGGGACGCTCGCTCCCGGCCAACAGATCTTCCAGCGCCGCCATCGCTTCGCGGCCGGGCTCGATCTCTGTCGCCTCAAGGAAAGGCACGTCCGGCGACCGGGACGCTGCGGGCAGCACATCATGCGGCAGCGCCAGCACCACCGGGCCCTGGCGTCCGGCCATGGCGACGCCAAAGGCCCGCGCCACCATCTCGCCCATGCGGTCGGGCTCGTTCACCTCCGCAACCCATTTGGCCATGCCGCCGAAAAAAGCGCGATAATCGACTTCCTGGAATGCATCGCGGCCGCGATTGTCCCGTTCCACCTGACCCACGAACAGGATCAGGGGCGAGGAATCCTGTTGGGCGATGTGGACGCCGCCCGAACCGTTGGTGGCGCCCGGCCCGCGGGTGACAAAACAGATGCCTGGCCGCCCCGTTTGCTTGCCCCAGGCTTCCGCCATCATCGCGGCGCCGCCTTCATTGCGGCAGACGGTGACCGCAATGCCGCTGCCCAGCAGCGCGTCCAGCACCGGCAGATAGGATTCGCCCGGCACACAGAAGACGCGGGTGACGCGCTGCAGGCGCAATTGTTCCACCAGCACTTCTGCCGCGCTCCGCGCGGGGCGCGCGGCGGTGCGGGCGATGCCTTGAGTCTGAAGTGTCATCCAAAAATGGCTTTCTCGGTGTAGGCAAGGTCACCGAGAACGGGCCGGTACGGCCCCTTGAAGTAACGCGGTTCCCTGCCTTCGACATAGTGCGACAGCAGGTTGTCCATGTCACCATCGATCAGGAAGCCCAAACGGCCGCGCGGCAGGAAATAGCGCGCCAGCGCCGGCGCGCAGCGGCCAAGATCATCGGCGCCGCGGCAGAACATCACCTCCATCACCGGCAGTTTCGGCTTTTCCAGGCGGCGCGGGCGCAACACAAAGGGCGAGACCTGGCCGTCTTTTTCCACCGTCAGGCTCATCCAGCCCATGGCGTGGTGGTCGCGCAACAACTGCGCCTCGGGCAGGTCGTCGGGGATGGTTTCGCTGACCAGCCCCCGGCCCGGCAAGGCAAAGGTGGCGGTACGGCCGAAATTGTAAGGCGAAAAACCATGCGCCTGCAGCAGGCGCCAGGTGTGGGGCGCGGGCGAGGCATTGAGATAGGTGACTTGCCTGAGCTTGGTCGCCAGCGAGATCAGCAATGGGGAATGGCTCTGCCATTTGGGATCGACATACCAGCCGCAAAGGTTGGAAATGACCTGGTCGCCGCGCCGGGACGAGATCATCAAGATGACGCCGACCGGCCCGAAGCCGGTATCCAGCAGATAGCCGTAGCGCGGCATCTGCGCGATGACCGGAAGTTGCCGCCAGCGGGCGAAACCGCGCGTCCAATGGTCCCGGCGGGTCTGTGGAAAGCCACGGGACAACAGGTCCGCAATCCCCTCCAGATCGTTTTCGGCGATCAGGCGGCACCTTACGCGGCTTGCCGGATAGGGGGCGATCGTCATGGCGAACCTTGGGCCGATCCCCGTCTTGAGGGAATCGAAGGTCAGACTAAGCGATAAATCTGAAACAAGAATGAAACCGCCCGTCTTGGTAAGCGCCGCCTTAACGCGCAACCGGGCAAGTGTAGGGTTCCACGCACCAAATGTTTTACGCCCCCGCCGCTAGAGTCCCGGCATCAGGAATAGAGCCCAAGTCAGGGAATTTCATGCCTTTGGATTTTCACGCCCGCCGCTTTCTGGACACTCTGGCTGCCTCGGGCCACCGTCTCGGCCGCTATGAGGATGTCGAACAACGCCGCGCCGCCTTGATCGCATTGACCGATCTGGCCGACCCGCCGGGCGAGGACGCGATCGGCGGCGTGCGCGATCACCTGATGGCGGTGCAGGACGGCCATGTCTCCTTGCGCGTCTATTCGCCCTTGGGTGTGCCGGCGCGGACCTTGCCGGGGATTCTGTTCTTTCATGGTGGTGGCTGGGTGGCGGGAAACCTGGAGACCCATGACCGGCTTTGCCGGCGCCTCTGCAATGAAACCGGTTGCCGGCTGGTCGCGGTGGATTACCGGCTGGCGCCCGAACATCCTTTTCCCTTTGGCCTGTCCGATGCCATCGCCGCGCTCAACCATGTCACCCGCAA
>DATBCP010000432.1:0-1991 GCA_036270435.1 Rhizomicrobium sp.
AGCGCCGCGTCGGCCAGGTCCAAGCGGCCCAGGCCCAAGGCCGCGTCGGCATCGGCCAGCACCGCATTGGCCTGCCAGCCTATGGAATAGCGGCGCATCACCGGGCCGGCCTGCTCCAGATGTGCATGCGCATCCTTCCAATTTTCCATTCGCGCTTCGACAAGTCCGCGCCAGAAGGCGGCGTGGCGGTCGGCGTCAAAGCCCTCACCGGTGAGATCGTTGCGGGCGTCGCGATAGCGGCCCATCATATATTCCGCCACGGCGCGCATGGTGGTGAGCTGGGGATCGCCGGCCAGCGCGGGGTCCTTGGCCTCAAGCAGCTGGAGCAAGCCCAGGCTTTCGGCGCCAAAGCCGTTGGCCAGGTAGAAGCGCGCCAGGTTCAGGCGCGCCGCGGCCGATTTTTGCGGATCGGCATGGGCCACGATTTGGGTTAGCTTGCGTTCGGTGGCCAGGAAGCTGCCGCCGCTGGCCTGGCTCCATTGAGCGAAATTCATATAGGACGGGCCGTCACCGAAATGCGCCAGCGCCGATGGCGTCTGCGCCACCGGCATCTGCGGCGGCGTCAGGGACAGGCCGTCCGCGCGCGAGATCGAGACGCGCGAATTGTCCACGCCGACTTGCAGGTCATCGGCATAGGGGCTGATCACCAAGCCGCTCGCGGTGGGCAGGGCGGCAAAATCGGCAAAGCTGCGCAAGCTGGGCACGCCGCGCCCTGCTTGAGCGGGAATGATGGTGAGCAAGTCGCCGCCGGAAGGGTCCATCAGCTGGAAGGCATGATCCGCCGCCGGCAGCAGGGTGGAAAGCGAGGCGCGCTTGGGATCGGACTGGTTGCGGGCAAAGCCGATCACCACGGGCGGTGGGGCGACGCTGGGGGCGATTTCCACTTCCAGATTGGGACCCAGGCCCCGCGCGCCGATTTCGGCAGGCGCTTTCAGGGTGATGCGCAGAATACCCAGACCGTTGCTGGACACCGCTTCCAGGCCGGCGGCGAAATCGCCCAGACTGGCCTTCAAATTGCGGGCATCGAAGTTCGGGGCATTCTCCAGAACCACCCAGGCAGTGAGACCGCGCACAAACACGGCGCTGGCGCGGCCGCCGGCGCCCTTGAAGGTGATGACGGCGCCATCGCGGGTGCGCTTGCCGTCGGCGACGGGGACGACATCCTGCGGCGCTGCCGCGACCTCCAGGACTGCCGGCTTGGCGTTGGCGGTTTTGCTCTCTGCGGCCTTGGAATCGGGGGACGCAGGTTTCGCATCCGTTTTTGCTTCCGGTTGTTTGGCTTGCGGCTGGGCTTTTTCCGGCTGCAGCTTGGCGACGGCCTGGGCGATCGCCTCGCGTTGCGCGGTGCTGGCGCCGGTTGGCGCCGCCTTGCTGTCGACCTTGGTGATAGTGGGCTTTGCGATGCCCGGCGGCGCATAGGCGGCGGCATCGGTCTTGGGCGCCAGAACATCCAGCACGATGCGATGGCCGTCCTTGAAGTCATGATAGCCGGATTCGGAATCGGTATCGAACTCCACCACGGTGGAATTGCCATCGATCCGCCAGCTCGCGTTCTTCACCCAGGGTGGGGCAAAGCGCGCCAGCGCCGAAACATCAATGCGCATGGGCGCGGCGAAGCGCACGGTCATTTTCCCCGCGCCGGGATAGACCTGATAGGCCACATCCCTGGGCCAGTCGAACACCAACCGGGTGAATTTTTCATAGGCGCCGGCGCGCAGCTTGATCTCAGGCAGGGACGCGATATCGACCGGCTTGGCCACCGGCTTGGGCGGCGCCACCAGATCGGGCATCACGCCGGCAAAACTGGTATCGGCAATGTCCACCACTGCGCGGCTGCCGACCTGGCTGACATGCAGCTTGACCGGCTGGGTCAGGGTGAAGCGCAAGGTTTTGCCATCGGCATCAATGCGGCCGCCTTGCAGGATGCGCGGCATGCTGCCGGCGACGATGGCGGGATCGAGATTGGTCTTGGCGCTGAAGGTGATCGCCAG
>DATBCP010000433.1:0-2080 GCA_036270435.1 Rhizomicrobium sp.
CGCGCATAGACGCAGACTTCCGCCCGCCACACTTCGACGCTTTCGCAGCCCCTGGCCAGGCTCTGCGCGCGGCGAACCGCGGCATGGTCGTTCAATTGCAGGCAGGGATAGGTACGGCGCTGCGCCTTTTCCTGCCCGATATGGATTTCATATTGCTGCATGACCCCTCTATCAAAAAGCCCTTGATGCATCGACCATAGGGGGTCCGTGATGGCGCGCGCTTTAACATAGGCAAGACGGTGTGAAAGAAATTCGCGTTTGTGCGGCGCGTTATGAAGTTCTGTGTCGGGAACCAGCTTGTGACCGCTATCTCGCGTTCACGTGTTTCCTTGGCCGCCGCTGAGCGCCTGGACAATGCACACTTCGTCCGTTTCGCGCAGAGGATGGTCGAGCGCTTTCACCGGCTCGCCATTGATGAAAAATCGGATGTGCCTGCGCACCGCATCCTGTTCGTCGATCATGCGGAAGCGGATGCCGGGATAGCGCGTGTCCAGGTCGGCCAACAGCGCGCCCAAGGTGCCGCCCGCCGCGTCCACTTCGTCCGCGCCTGTATACGACCGCAAGGGGCTGGCGATCAGGACCTTGATGGGCATGACCGCTACAGCGTGGTCATAGTTGCGCGGTCTCCACCGCATAGATTTCCGGCAGGTGGCGTGCGATGCAACTCCAGGATTTTCCTTCGCTGCGGCTGGCCCAAAGTTCACCGCCGGTCGTGCCGAAATAGAGCCCGACCGGCTTTTCGCGATCGGCGGCGAAAGCCTGGCGTTTCACCGTCCACCAGGCCTGGTTTTTGGGCAGGCCGGCATCCAGCCGCATCCAGCTCTTGCCGCCATTGGACGTGCCGTAGACCGCCGGCTCGCCATTGATGCTGGTGCGGGGCCACACCGTCTGGCCGTCCATCGGCAGCACCCAGGCGGTGTCATCGTCATGGGGATGTACCACCATCGGAAATCCGACATCGCCGACCTTGGCGGGCATCGCCTTGCCGATCCGCTTCCAGACTTTGGCGGGTCTGTCCAGCCGATAGATGCCGCAATGGTTCTGCTGGTACAGCCGGTCCGGATTGGACGGGCAAAGCCTGACGCAATGGGGATCGTGGAAGCTGACGGTCTTGGGATCGAACCCCGCAACGACCGCCATGCCTTCGATCAGCGGCTTCCAGCTTTTGCCGCCGTCCAGCGTCTCATGCACGCCGCCGCCGGACATGGCGAAATAGAGATGCTTGGGATCGCGCGGATCGACGATGATGGAATGCAGCATGGGCCCGCTCGGCGTGCCGTCCTGCTCGCTTCCCATCCAGGCGCGATATTGCGGATCGTCATTGAGGCCGGAAAATTCATTCCAGGTGACGCCGCCATCCTCGCTGCGGAACAGGCCTTGCGGCGAGGTGCCGGCATACCAGACGTCCGGTTCGTTGGCATGCGCCGGGGTGAACCAGAAAGTGTGCTTTACCGTACGTCCGCCTTCCTGCTTCTTGAAGGCGGGCGGGCGAGGGGATTCCTGCCAGCTTTTGCCCATATCGGTGGAGCGGAAAATGGTGGGCCCCAGATGACCGGTGCTGGCGGCGGCCAACAGGGTTCTTCCGTCGCGGGGATCCAGCATCAGATGGTGAATGATATGGCCCAGGAAATGCGGACCGTCGCTGCGCCATTGTTTGCGGGCGGCATCTCCGCGGAACAGCCAGGCGCCCTTGCGGGTCGCCACCAGGACAAGCTTCTCGTCCGCACGCCGTGGTTTCGGCTTTTTTTTGGAGATGGTTTTGGTTTTTGTGCGCGCTTTCGCCATGCCGTTTTTCGCCGGTTGGAATTGCAACCCGCACTATAGCGTCCTGCTCTGCGTTGAAAAACCGCCATCCGCTCGTATCGCTGCACGCGATATCACGCATGCGTTCCACGTCTTGCAGTGGCTGCAATCGGACAACGGCTGTGGTGTGGCGTTAGAGCAAGTTAAGGTCAGATTGAATCGCTGCGCCGGAGGGATTTTGTGGCGTGGGCAGGAGAAAGGCGCGGCCCGTATCGGGGAATACGGGCAAGCCTTTCGACGAACCCACGACGCAAAAGACCCCGGCCCTTCGGGTTGC
>DATBCP010000434.1:0-3727 GCA_036270435.1 Rhizomicrobium sp.
GCAACCCGAAGGGCCGGGGTCTTTTGCGTCGTGGGTTCGTCGAAAGGCTTGCCCGTATTCCCCGATACGGGCCGCGCCTTTCTCCTGCCCACGCCACAAAATCCCTCCGGCGCAGCGATTCAATCTGACCTTAACTTGCTCAAGCCCGGTGATACGGGTGCCCCGCCAGGATGGTGAGGGCGCGATAAACCTGCTCGGTCAATAACGCCCGCGCCAGAAGATGCGGCCAAGTCTGCGGGCCGAAAGCCAGGCTGCGCCCGGCCTTCTTGCCCGGCAAGGGCGATAGCCCGTCGGGCCCGCCGATGACAAAGGCGATATCCTTGGTGCCGACATCACGCATGGAGCCCAGCATTTCCGCGAAATCCTCGGATGTCATGCCCTTGCCGCGGGCGTCCAGCAGCACGACATGTGCGCCCTCCGGCAGCCGCGCCGCCAGCCGTTCGGCCTCGTCCTTCATACGGGCGTCGGCGTCGCGCTGACGCGACACCGGCAATTCCTCGAGCGTCACGGCGGCAAAGCCCATATTCCGGCCCAACTTCCTGGCACGGTCGCAAAAATCATCGCACAGCTCGCCTTCCGGCGTGCCGCGCATATGGCCGATGGCGTAGATCCAGAGCCGCATGGCTAGTGTTCCGATTCCCAAATTCGCATGATCTTGATATCGGGCTCCAGGCGAACTTCGGAACTACGGCAGCGCTACTTGCGCGCCCCGACCGACCACATGCCTTCCAGGTCGTAATAGTCGCGAACCTCGGGGCGGAACAGGTGCACGATGACGTCGCCCGCATCCACCAGCGCCCAATCGCCTTGCGCCTGGCCGCTGACAGGCCGCGTGCCATAGCCGCTTTCCTTCAACCGCCGCGCCAAATGCTCGGCCATGGCGCCCACATGGCGCGAGGACCGCCCGGAGGCGATCACCGCGGCATCGCAAAGCGCGGAACGGCCTTCCAAATCGATGGTGACGATATTCTCGGCCTTGTCGTCATCCAGCGAAGCCAGGATGCGCTTCAGCAGATCGCTTTGCGGCGCGGCCTTCCTGGCGGGCGGCTTGGCACGGACGGTCTTCTTGGCTTGTGTCTTTTTGGATTTCTTTGCCGGGACCTTTTTGGCGGCCTTGGCGGCGGGTTTCTTGCCGGCGGCCTTCTTGGCAGTTTTACGAGTCAGGGCGGAGGTCCTTTGCGTTCACGGCGCCAAGTTTAGCACGGCCTCTTGCGCCGCACCACCGGCCCGAAGCCGGGTCGAGCTTTCATGGGAGCGCGGACCGTCCAGCACCACCAAAGACGGGGCAAAGCCGAGATGCCGCGCAGGGCCCAGCCGCCGCGCCAAGGGCGCATGCAGGGACGCAAGAACCGAGCCCGGACGGCGCACCACGGCGATGGGAATGCGCGCTGCAATCTCCCACCAGCGGCGCCAGCGGGAAAATTGCTCCAGATTGTCACTGCCCATCAGCCAGACAAATTCCGCTTTGGGAAAGCGCCGCTGGAGCGCCGCGACGGTGTCGACGGTGAAGCGCGTTCCGAAACGACGCTCCAGATCGGTGACGATGATGTGCCCGGCTTTTGAACACTCGCCGCGGACAAGATGGCGCGCACGCGCCAGGCGAACCTCAAAACCCGCGGGCTCAGGCTTCAGCGGATTGCCGGGCGACACCAGCCACCAGACATAGTCCAACTTGAGCTGTTCGAGCGCGATCCGGCTGACATACAGATGGCCGCCATGGGCGGGATCGAACGAGCCTCCCAGAAGACCGATGCGCATCCCGTCGGTGACGGGACCGGGCGGCCGAATCCAGCCCATTCAGTCGGCGATCCCGTTATGGAAGTTCAACTTCAGCGCGCGGGGATCGACACCCTCGACGCAGCGCAGGTTGATGGCGACCATCCTGTTGCCCTTGGCATCGGTACCATCGCAGAAAGGCGCGACGCCGCAATTGGGGCAGAAGTTGTGATTTATCACATGCTTGTTGAAGTGATAGGTCGCCACATTTTCCTTCGGCGTCTTGAGCGTGAAGGCCGGGGCGGCAATGAAATGCATGATGATACCCTTGCGGCCGCACATGGAGCAGTTGCATTCCAATCCTTCCGTGATCGGGCCGCCTTCAAATTCGTAGGCGACCTTGCCGCAATGACAGCTGCCTTTGTGCATCATGCCGGGGACCTTATGGACGGGTCTGGCCGCTGCCGCGCACCACATATTTGAAGGTGGTGAGTTGCTCGACGCCGACAGGTCCGCGGGCATGCATCTTGCCGGTGCCGATGCCGATTTCCGCACCCATGCCGAACTCACCCCCATCGGCGAATTGGGTGGAGGCGTTCCACAGCACAATGGCGCTGTCGACACTGTGCATGAAACTTTCGGCGGCGGCCGCATCTTCGGTCACGATGGAGTCGGTGTGATGCGAGCCATATTGCTCAATATGGCGGATGGCTTCTTCCAGACCATCCACGGCGCGTACCGCAATGATGGCGTCGAGATATTCGGTCTTCCAATCTTCTTCGCTCGCAGGCTTGGCGGCGGCATAGACGGCACGCACGGCTTCGTCGCCGCGAATTTCGCACCCCGCGCCGGCCAGGTCTTCCAGCACCGGCACGCCATGCGAGGTCAGCACGGCGCGGTCCACCAACAAGGTCTCGGCGGCCCCACACACGCTGGTGCGCCGCATCTTGGCGTTCAACGCGATGCTGCGCGCCTTATCCAGATCGGCCTTGGCATGAATATAGACATGGCAAAGGCCCTCGAGATGGGCCAACACCGGAACCCGGGCTTCGTCGATCACCCGACCGGTCAGTCCCTTGCCGCCGCGTGGAATGATCAAATCGATCGCTCCGTTCAGCCCTTCCAGCATCATGCCCACGGCGGCGCGGTCGGTGGTGCCGACCACCTGGATCGCCGTCTCAGGCAGGCAGGCCGCTTTCAGACCCTCAGCCATGGCCTTTTGAATGGCGCCGGAAGAACGGATGGAATCGGAGCCGCCGCGCAGGATGGCGACATTGCCCGCCTTGAGCGCCAAGGCGCCGGCATCCGCCGTCACATTGGGCCGGCTTTCATAGATGATGCCGATCACGCCGATGGGCGTGGCGACGCGCGCAATGTCGAGCCCGTTGGGGCGCGACCAGCGCGCCATCTCGCGGCCCACCGGATCGGGCAGGGCCGCGACGATTTCGACACCTTGCGCCATCGCCTCGATGCGGGCATCGTTCAGCGCCAGCCGGTCGATCATATTGGCCGGCATATTGCTGGCCTTGGCGGCCTCGATATCAGCCCGGTTGGCCTCCAGGATCTCCGCGGCGCGCGCGCGGATGGCGGCGGCGGCGACCTTGAGGGCCTTGGTCTTGGCCGCATCGTCCGCCTCGCGCATGGCGCGCGCCGCGTCGCGGGCCGCCGCGCCGATGGTCAGCATTTCGGCCGCCAAATTCCCAGAGATACTGGCATCGGTGGAACTGTGGACCGTCATGTTCCGTTTCCCGTCAGGACCAGATCGTCGCGATGGATCATTTCGTCCCGGCCACGATAGCCCAGAATGGCTTCGATTTCGACCGTCCGTTTGCCGGCGATCCGCTCTGCATCCGACGCATTATAGGCCGCCAGGCCGCGGGCAACCTCGCGGCCATCGCGGTCTTTTACGACCACAGCGTCGCCCCGTTCGAAACGCCCGTCGATCTGGCGAATGCCGGCGGGAAGCAGACTTTTGCCATCCTTGAGGGCGCGAACCGCGCCGTCATCGATC
>DATBCP010000435.1:0-4189 GCA_036270435.1 Rhizomicrobium sp.
CGCCCGGCGGCGCCGGTCAAACCGCAGCCCGGAGCGGCATCCCCATGATCATTTTCGACTTTGTCCCGATGTGGACGCTGATCCTGGGCCTGGCGGTTTTCTTTTACGTGCTGCTGGACGGTTTCGACCTGGGTGTGGGCATCCTCTACAATTTCACCAAGACGGCGGGTGACCGCGCCCTGCTGATGAATTCCATTGCGCCCATCTGGGATGGCAATGAGACCTGGCTGGTGCTGGGCGGCATCGGATTGTTGGCCGCTTTCCCTCTCGCCTTCGCCATCATCCTGCCCGCGGTCTACTTCCCGATCCTGGTAATGCTGTTGGCGCTGATTTTCCGCGGCGTGGCGTTTGAATTCCGCTTCCGCGATGCCGAACACCGCACTTCCTGGGATCATGCCTTTGGTTATGGCTCGGCCATTGCCACCTTTGCGCAGGGCGTGGTGTTGGGCGCCTTCATCCAGGGCTTCCAGGTCGAGGGCCGCCATTTCACCGGCGGCAGTTTCGACTGCTTCACGCCTTTCTCGCTGTTCACCGGCCTGGCACTGATGGCAGGCTACAGCCTGTTGGGCGCGGGCTGGCTGATCCTCAAAACGGAAGGCGATTTGCAGGCGCAGGCGCGGCGCCATGCCCGGTTTTGCTTCTTGGCCACTTTGGCCGCCGTGGGCATTGTCAGTCTCTGGACTCCGCTGGTCGATCCGGGCATCGCGCAGCGCTGGTTTGCCTGGCCCAATATCGCTTTCCTCTCTCCCGTACCGCTGCTCACCGCTCTGTTCGGCCTATTGGAATGGCGGGCCATCGCCAATTCCAAGTCCGAGTTGAGCCCCTTTGTCTATTCCATGCTGCTGTTCGCCTTGTCCTATCTGGGCATCGCCATCAGCCTTTTCCCGATGATCGTGCCGCATCACTATTCACTGTGGCAGGCGGCGTCTTCGCCGGATACCCAGATATTCCTGGGCGTGGGCACCTTGTTCCTGCTGCCGGTGATCCTGGTCTATACCGGCTGGTCTTATTGGGTGTTCCGGGGCAAGGTACGCGCCGATACCGGATATCATTAGCGCATGTCGAAAACTGTTCTCGTCACCGGCGCCGCCAAGCGGCTGGGCCGCGCCATAGCCCTGGACCTGGCTTCCCATGGCTGGAACGTGGCGATCCATTACAATGGCTCGGAAGAAGATGCCGACAGCGCGGCACAAGCGGTGCGCGCCTTTGGTTGCGATGCCGCCATGCTGAAATGCGACCTGTCGAAGGAAAGCGAGACCGCCGGCCTGGTGGACCGCGCCGTCGCGGAATTGGGTCCGCTGACCGCGCTGGTCAATTCCGCCTCGCTGTTTGAGAATGATGACTGGCAGAGTGCCACCCGCAAGACCTGGGACGAGCATATCGAAATCAACCTGCGCGCACCGCTGCTTCTGTCGCAACTGTTCGCCAAGCAGCTTCCGGACGACGCACGCGGCAATATCATCAACATCATCGACCAGCGGGTGCTCAAGCCCACGCCGCAATTCCTGTCCTACAGCATCAGCAAGGCGGGACTTTACTGGCTGACCACCACCCTGGCCCAAGGCATGGGGCCGCGCATCCGGGTCAATGCCGTGGGGCCCGGCCCGACCTTGAAAAATCCACGCCAGTCGGATGCCGACTTCAACCGCCAGCGCGATGCCACCATCCTGAAGCATGGCGCCGACCCCGCCGATATTTGCGCCGCCGTGCGTTACCTGCTGGAGGCCGAAGCCGTCACCGGCCAGATGCTGGCGGTGGATGGCGGCCAGCATCTGATCTGGCAGACCCCGGACGTGCAGGTGGGCGAATGAGCAAGGTCGAGACTCCGCGCTTTGCCAGTGCCGTCAGCGGCATCCGCCATGTCTTTATCCGCAATCTGGAACTACCGGCCCATATCGGGGTCTACCGCCAGGAGGAGGGCCGCACTCAGCCGGTGCGCATCAATGTCGACCTCGCCACCGACGACATCGCCGATGCCCAGGACATGCTGGAAAATGTGGTCGATTATCACGTGATCGAAAAACGCATCCGCGCCATCATCGCAGAAGGCCATGTGCGGCTGGCGGAAACCCTGGCCGAGCGCATCGCCGAAGCTTGTTTCGAGGATGCAAGGGTGCGCACCGTGCGGGTGCGGGTGGAGAAGCTGGCGGCCCTGACGCACGCGGAAAGTGTAGGGATCGAGATCGAAAGAACCCGATAGCGCGCCCAGTCTTCGCCGCCTGCGGGCCTACTATGCTATCGCTCGGCCCTTCGGCCGCGGGCATAGAAATAGAGCGCACTCGCTAATATATTTGAGGACATGAACTTCCCCGAACCGCCACCCCCAAAAAAACCAACGAGTGGTGCGGACCGCATCGCCGCTTATCTCAAGACCTTGCCCGACGCGCCGGGCGTCTACCGCATGCTGAACGCGGCGGGCGATGTGCTCTATGTCGGCAAGGCCAAGAGCCTGAAGAAGCGGGTCTCGTCTTACGCCCGCGGCGGGGTGCATAGCGACCGGCTGACCCGCATGGTGGCGGAGACGGCGGAGATGCTGTTCGTCACCACCGCCAGCGAGACCGAAGCGCTGTTGCTGGAATCCAACCTGATCAAGCGGCTCAAGCCCCGCTACAATGTCAGCTATCGCGACGACAAAAGCTTTCCCAACATCCTGCTGCGCCAGGACCATGAATTCCCCCAGCTCTTGAAACATCGCGGCGCCAAGACCAGCAAGGGCGTCTATTTCGGCCCTTTCGCCAGTGCCGGCGCTGTCAACCGCACCTTGAACACGTTGCAACGCTCCTTCCTGCTGCGCTCCTGTTCCGACTCGGTGTTCCACAGCCGCACCCGCCCCTGCCTGCTGTTCCAGATCAAGCGTTGTAGCGCGCCCTGCGTTCAACGCATCGATGCGGCCGGCTATCGGGAGCTGGTGGAGGAAGCGGAGACCTTCCTGCGCGGCAAGAGCCAGGCGGTACAGGACCAGCTCAAGGCCGAGATGATGCGTGCCTCGGAGGCGCTGGACTTCGAGGCCGCCGCTCGGTTGCGCGACCGGCTCAAGGCGATGAGCCACATCCAATCCTCGCAAGGCGTGAACCCCACCAGCTTCGAAGAAGCCGATCTCTTCGCCGCCTACAGCGAAGGCGGTCACACCTGCATCCAGGTGTTCTTTTTCCGCGCCGGGCAGAATTGGGGCAACCGTCCCTATTTCCCGCGCCACGACCGCGAGCTTCCCCTGGCGGAGGTGCTGGAGTCCTTCGTGGCCCAATTCTATGACGAACGCACCGCGCCCAAGCTGATCCTGGCGTCCGAAGAATTGCCCGGCACCGCCCTGCTGGCCGAGGCGCTGGGCTTGCGCGCCGAACACAAGGTCGAGATCTCAAAACCGCAGCGTGGCGAGAAACGCGAGATCATGGAGCGCGCCCTGGCCAATGCCCGTGAGCAACTGGGCCGCCGCCTGGCCGAGAACAGCGCCCAGGCCCAATTGCTGGAAGGCGTGGCGGACACGTTCGGCCTGGATCAGCCGCCGCGCCGCATCGAAGTCTATGACAATTCCCATATCCAGGGCGCGCATGCCTTGGGCGCCTTCATCGTCGCGGGACCGGAAGGCTTTGAGAAAGCGCAATACCGCAAATTCAACATCAAGACCGAAGACCTGGCGCCCGGCGACGATTATGCCATGATGCGCGAGGTTCTCACCCGGCGTTTTGCCCGCATGGTGAAAGAGGAAGCCGACAATACCGACAATGCCAGATGGAAGCGCCCCGACCTGGTGCTGATCGATGGCGGGCCGGGGCAACTCTCGATCGCTTGCCAGGTCTTCGCGGACCTTGGCGTGGAGGATGTGACCCTGGCGGCCATTTCCAAAGGGCCCGACCGCGATGCGGGACGCGAACATTTCTACCTGCCCGGCAAGGAGCCGTTCCGCCTCGATGCCAAAAGCCCGGTCCTGTATTATTTGCAACGGTTGCGTGACGAAGCGCATCGCTTTGTCATCGGCGGCCACCGCAAGAAGCGCAGCGCCGCCATCGGGGCCAATCCGCTGGACGAAATCGCGGGGGTGGGGGCGGGACGCAAACGCGCCTTGTTGCAGCATTTCGGTTCCGCCCGCGCCGTGGCCGGCGCCAGCCTGACCGATCTTTCCGCGGTTTCCGGGGTCAGCGAGACCCTGGCCAAGAAAATCTTCGATTTCTTTCATCCGGGCGGATGACCT
>DATBCP010000436.1:0-8551 GCA_036270435.1 Rhizomicrobium sp.
CGGAGCGCATGCGACGCGCCGGGGTCGGCAGTTTGTATCGAGGACCCGGCCGCTCGCCCATGCTCGCGGCGTTCGCCGCTTTCGCAGGTCCACCGGACCTGCTCACATGCTTCGCATGACGCGGCTCACCCCACGGCGCAAAAGACCGCGGCCCTTCGGGTTGCCGTCCGGCAGGCGCCCGCGGCGTCGCAAGGCTCGACCGATGGACACCGCATCGCCCTTCGCCGTCCATACGCTGTCGCTATGGACCCTGGCGGATCGCCTCGCCGGACGGCAACGCCGGCTGCTTCCGGCTGGGAAATCAGGCTCTGGCACACCGCGTGCTGATGGCGGTTTGCCCGGCTCAAAACCGAAGCCGGGATCGAAGAAGCCGGCATAATGGACGTGGAACTCGCCCACCAGGGGATCGAAAGGCACCATCTCCGCGGCATGGTCGGGGGGGATCGTCACCCGCTCCCGGCTGACCAGGATGTAAAATTCGTCGGGGTCCAGAACCATGTCGCCACGCGCCGCTTGGCGCGGAAGCCGATTGCCTCACCCGATGTCGGCCCTAATGGCGCTCCTAGTTCGTTGGCCAGGGCTTGAAGTGCTTTGCCAGAGCGACACCTTGACCTTGGTAATTTGATGAGATGCCAGAACCATACACTTGGTCAGTCGGACCGCTCGCGAGCCGGCTATAACTCAACCAGCCCACGGTTTGCCCATGCTCCAGCATGAACGAGACGCCGTATGACCTGACTTCGAGGACAGCGCGGCTCCCACCAGCCCCACCGTCCCACCCAAATCCGGGATCAAAAAAGCCGGCATAGTGGACGCGAAACTCACCAGATGCCGAATCATAAGGGACCATCTCGGCCGCGAGATTCGGGGGCACGCCAACCTCTTCGCGGGTAGCCAGAATGTAGAACTCTCCGCGGTCCAGGTACAGACGGCCGTTGCCGTGCTCGATTTTTTCCCAAAACTCCCGAGGGTCGTAGAAACCGACTTTTTCAACGTTGATAGTGTTGGTGGTCTTCTTTGCTTTGTATCCAACAATCCCACCGGGGCCTTCGCCTACCAAATCCACCGTCACGGGGACATGACTTCCTCGCAGAGGCAACAACTTCCCTGCCGGCTTGATTAGCTGCCCTTTCTCGTACAGATCTTGCAAACCACCTATAGTGTCTTTCGGAACACCATGTGAAATCCCCCGGTGGAACCTAAGCTGATTTAGGCGGCACCCCTGCTTGACAACAATGCTGAACGCTTGCGGTGCGACTTCCAGATAAAGAGGCCCCTCATACCGCTTTTCCACGCGATCGAAGGCAGTACCCCGGTCGGTGATCAAGCGGACCAATACGTCAAGGCGACCCGTCGAACTCTTTGGATTGGCGACTCCCACGAGGCCATTCGTCAGTTTGACCCGTTCGAGTAGTTCAACCACATACACAATCCCCTTCTCGAAGACGGCGCCTTCGGACAGGTCAATTTCTGGCAGGTCATCTAGCTCTTTGACGCGATCCATGACCGTCGCGCTGCTACCCGGAAGAAAGCTTGCACGCACGCGCCAAGCGCGCCGACCGAGCCTCAGGTCAATGCTGGCAGGTTGGAACTGGTCAGACGCGATCGGAACGTGGGACACAATCTGGCTTTCCCGGACCATATTCCGGAGGCCCTGATATGAAAGCACGCCAGTATCCCTGGTCGGATATTCAAAGATGTTCCCTGATTGGCCTTCATCCATTGAGAAAAGCTCGATGTTCCTGTCAATCTCGTTCATACCACCACCGAACCCCGTCCTTTGGCGGCACTTTTGGGTCGTTTGGGACGCGCTGCAAGGCAAATTGAACGCACAATTTGTCCAAAATTGGCTTTGGTGGGTACACCCCCGCAGCCCCATGAAAACGCGGTGTAAATTGGCGGCATCCACATTCCACAGCCATTGTGGATAAACGTGTTGTGCAGCGATTCGTTGAAGCAACGCCACCCGCTCATCTGAATCGCGCAGGGGAAAACTCATTCCCACAGTTCCCCGCTAACATTCACCGAGGCCTACCTGCTGCGGGTCACGGCCTCCTCACCCAGAAACGCCCGGATATCCCCAATCGCCTCGGCCAGGCCGCAGCGCTTGACCGGGGCTTTTTCGGGAAAAGCGTTCAGCAGGCGGCTGGGGGTCGCCCCTTCCAGGATCACGAAACATCCCCGGTCTTCGGGACCCCGTATCAGCCGCCCGAACGCCTGTTTGAGGCGGAAACGGGTAATCAGGTCGTCATAGCCCTTGCCGAACCGGGACCGCCGCGCCTTGTGCAGGATGGTGGGTTTGGGCCAGGGCACCTTGTCGAACACTACCAGCCTTAAAGACCGTCCCGGCACATCCACGCCATCGCGCAAGGCATCGGTTCCCAACAAACAGGCATTTTCCTCCACCCGGAACAAATCCACCAACGCGCCTGTGTCCAACTGGTCGACATGTTGGGCGTACAAGGCCAGTCCCGCCTGGGCCAGCGGTCCCGCGATGCGCTGCGCCGTTTCTCGCAAGGCGCGCACGGCGGTGAAAAGCCCCAGCGCCCCGCCGCCCGCCGCCAGAAACAATTCGCGGGATGCGGCGGCCAGCGCATCGGCATCGCGGCGGATCACATCTTTGACGATGAAAATGCGTGCCTGGTCTTGGTAACGGAACGGCGAACCGAAATGGGCGCGGCGTGCCGGTTCGGCCAGATGTCCCGCGCCGGTCCGTATTTCGGCACTGGCCCAATGGTCCTCTTCATTGCCGCCGGTATCGCGCAAGGTCGCCGAAGTGATCAGCGCGCCATGCGCCGGTTCCAGCACGGCGGTGGAAAAGGGCTTGGTGGGATCGATCCAATGGCGTTTCAGCCCCACATCGGCATCACGGCCGTCCTCACGGGCGATTTCGAACCAGTCGACGAATTCCTCCACGATCTCGCCATTCTCCAGCGTGTTCAGCATCTGGATCCAGGCTGGCAGGATGCGTTTTGCGCGACGCTCCAGCCCGCGTGCGGCCGCATCCAGCCGCGCCCTTGTATAGGGCTCCAGGGTGGCGCTTTTGTCGTCCATCTTCTTGCGCAACAGGCGCGCCAGCTGCGCCAGGGGATCGGCGATGCGTTTCAGGCCGCGGCTCAAGCCCCGCACGGCCTCCAGCAGATCCTCGCCCATGGGATGCGGCTCGGCTTCCAGCGAATAAAAGGCGTCCGCATCGCTGCTGCGGGCTCGCACGTGGCTGTAGGCCGCGGCCAGGAATATTTCGCCCGGCCCGCGCGGATTGGCGCCCAGCCGCGCCGTCCAGCCGTCGCCCGCCAGCGCGCCCGCCGCCTGTACCGCTTCGTCCAGTGCATGTTGTGCGGCCTCATCGTCGGCGATCAGGTCTTTCAGACGTTCTTCCAAGCCCCGCATCCGGCTACGCGCGCGCGCTTCGGGCCCCCGAATCCAACGGCGCAATTCCGCCATTTCGCGCCCGGACAAGGCGGCCGAGAAACCGCTATCGGCGGCATCGAACAGATGATGGCCTTCATCGAAGACGTAGCGCAGCCGCTTTTCGTTGGGCGTGTCGGTGGTTTCGTCTTCGCCAAGCCAGTCTTGCGAGGCCTGCGCGATGACCAGGGCATGATTGGCCACCACAATGCTGGCATGGCGGGCGCGGCGAATGGCACGCTCGATGAAACAGAGGCGATAGTGCGGACAGGCGGCATAGATGCATTCGCCGCGCCGGTCGGTGATGGTGGAAAGCGGCATGTGGGCGGCGAGAAATGCGGGAAAGCCGACGCCAGACAAGTCGCCGTCCGTGTTGGCCGAAATCCAGCGCGCGACCAGCGCCAGTGCGACGGTTCTTTGCCCGGGCGCCAGAGCGGCGCGCTTTGCGGCTTCTTCAAAATTCAAAAGACAGAGGTAATTCTCGCGCCCCTTGCGCACCACCGCTTTTTCCGCGCGCTCCAGCGGATCGGGCCATAAATGCGCGATCTCCTGCACGATCTGGCGCTGCAGGTTGCGGGTGTAGGTGGATATCCATAAGCCCGGCCCATTCTTCTCCGCCCACAAGGAGGCCGGCGCCAGATAGCCCAGGGTCTTGCCGGTGCCGGTGCCCGCTTCCACTAGCGCCACCCGCGGCGCGCCGGCCCGCTCACGCGCGCCAAAGGCATAGGTTGCCGCGTCGCTATAGCTGGCCTGTTCGGGGCGCATCTCGCCCACCATCTCGGCCAGCCGGGCACGGGCCTCCGCAGGAGTCACGGCATGCGAGCCCGGCTCGCCCACCAGGGCCTCGTCCTCCCATTGGGGCAGGCCGCGCCAGGCCTCCAAGCCTGCGATCGGCGAGCCGTGCGGAGCCTCGCCCACAATCGCCTTGAGCAGCGGCGCCCAGCGCCAGCCGGCGCGCTGCAGCGTACCCACCAGCGGCGCCAGCGCTTCGCGCACATCCGCAGGCCGGGATGCGATTTCCGCCAGCAGGGTTCGGACGATTGCATGCAGGCTTTGTGCGGATTCTTCTGTGGTATGCGGTGCCGGCAAACCCAAAGCCCGGGCAAGACCCAAGGCGCTGGGCACGAAAGGCAGTCCCGGCCGCACAAAGGCAAACAGCTCCAACACGTCAAACAGCATCGTGTTCGCGCGCGATCCCAGCCGGCCCGCAACAAAGGCGGAGTGGGCCACCAACACATCGCCGCCTTCGAACAAGGCGCGGGCGTCACGCAGTTCGATCCGTTCGGTCTCGCCGTCAGGCCGCGCAATCGCCGCGCCGGGTGGCGCTGGCACGAGAGATATCAGGCTGGCAAGAGATTCCATGAAGGCGGGATATTGAAGGGCACTCGGCCAACTTCCAAGCTGCAAGTTTTTCTATGGAATATCCAGGAATCTCGAGCGAGGCAGGCTTAGCTTTTTTTACGAGCGAAGCGAACTATAAAAGCTTGCCCTATGCGAGCGCTAGCGAGCATGTTCCGCCGAGCGACGTTCAGCATAGGCCAGCTTCCTTCCCCCTTCGATGCAGAGCATCAAGAAGGGGGAAGGTGTCACAGCGAAGTGTCGCCGGAGGCGGTCCGGCCGCTCGCTTAAGCTCGCGGCGTTCGTCGCTCTCGCAGGTCCACTGGACCTGCTCGCGCGCTTTGCGCGCCGCTCCTCACCCTGAGCTGTGACGGATGGGGGCAATTGAACTACGCCGCTTCCGGATAAAGATGTATCAGCGCTTGCCGCGCCCGCAGATGCTCGCCGACAATGGCCTGGGCGGCATTGCACAATTCGTGACGGTTCTCGCCGGCACGTGCCTTGCGGGCGAAATCCCGCGCCGCCTGGGTGATGGCGGTGAGGCCCAGCCCGCCGGCGGCGCCGACAATGTCCTGCGCCAGGCGCGCGGCGTCTTCCCATTTCTCCTGGGCGCAAGCCTCGGCCAAAGCGGCGGTGAGCTGCTCGGCGGTGGCGATATAGCATTGCAGGATTTCCACCAGCGTCTTGACCCCCACCGACTTCTCAAGGGTGCTGAAGGCGGCAGGATCGATCGCGGCGGCGCCCTCGGCCAGGTCATTTGCCTGGCAGATCTGATCCAAAGTGCCATAGAGCAGATCGGCTTCCACCGGCCAGCGCAGGATATTGCCGGTGGCATGGGGGGCGCGGTTTCCGCGCAAAAGGATCGCGATCAGCGGCGCCTTTGTGCCTGGCGCGGCGGCCAGCATGTCGGCTTCGCCGGCGCCGGTGATGATGGCGTCGAAGGCGTGCCGGTTTGCCTGCTCCTCGGCTTCGGCGAGACTCTCGGCACGCACCACCTGATTGCCGAACGGCTCCAGCAGGCTTTCGATGGCATCGGCCACCAGCGGATCGGGCAGGAACAGGAGCAGCGAAAGGCCCCTGGGCGGCATCAGCCGGCTTTCGGCTTCTCCCGCCCATTCCGATGCGACACCGGAGACCGGCAAGGTGAAAAAGAATTCTGCGCCTTCATCCGGTTTGCTGGTGAAGCCGATGCTGCCGCCGGCCTGTTCGATCACGCGCTTGGCCACCGCCAAGCCCAGGCCGGCGCCTTGCTGCTTGCGGGCATAGGAGGAATCGCCGGGCGAGAAGGGACTGAAGAGCAGGGGCGCCACCTCCGCGGCCACGCCGGGACCGGTGTCGGAGACGCAAAAGCGAACCGACTGTTCATCCTTGCTCGGCTCCAGACGGATATCGACCAATCCCCGCTCGGTGAATTTCAGCGCATTGTCCGCCAGTTTCAGCAGGACCTGGCGCACCCGGCGCGGGTCGGCTGCGACACGCGGCAGCCGGGGCGGGGCGCCGACCGTCAGGCGGAGCTGCTTTTCCCAGGCGCGCGGTTGCAGCAGTCGGGCCACCATCCGCGCCGCCTGCAAGGGATCGCAATCTTCGTCCTCCATCGGACGATGATCGTCGCGGGTGAGCGCGATGACGTCTTCGATCAGGCTCTGCAGGCCGCGCCCGGCTTGCAGCATCACCTTGACATGGTCTTTCTGCTGTTTGGGCAGTTCGGCACGTTCCAAAAGCTGTGCCATGCCGAGCAGCGCATTCAGCGGCGTGCGCAATTCATGGGAGATGTTGGCGATGAAGGCGGCCTTGGCGCGGGCGCTGGCCTGGGCTTCGTCGCGGGCGTGCAGCGCCTCGGTCTTCTCGCGCTTGAGCTTGACGACCAGCTCGCCATTCGCGTTGCGCAGATGGATGCTTTCATCCAACAGGCGCGCCATCCGATCGCAATAGCTGATCAACACGGCGGCAAACAGGCTCACCAGCACGGCGGCACAGTCGGCATACAGTCCACCTTGCCAGACCAGCAAGCCCACCAGCGGGCCCAAGGCCAACGCGGTATGCGCCAGATAGGCGGGACGATGTGCGGAGCGGGCGATGAATTCCGTCGCGGTCATGCCCAGGAATGCCATGGTCAGATAGGCCTGGGCGGGAAAGGCACCGGCAACGAACCAGAACAAGGCCGCGATGCCCCAACTGGCGCCGGAAATGGCCGACATAAGCATGTAGCGCCGGGCCCAGAGATGCGGATCGCTGTCCTGAGGCCGGTGCTTGTAGGCGGTGGTGAGCCGCTCGGCGGCTATGACCACGGCCAGCTGAAGCAACAGCGGCATCAGCGGCAGCAGGCCCGGCCCATGACCGGTCGCCATGGTGGCGGGAACGCAGAGTACTGCGAAAGGAAGCGACAGATAGGGACGGCCGAGCGCATAAAGCAGATCGATGCGACCGGCAAATACCGAGTCGGCCTGCTTTTCCTGCGGCGAGATATCCAAGCTCATTGCGCAAATCCCTGCCGCACCTTAACTTTCGCGCCCTTTCAAAACGCTTAAATCCGTCTTAACGAAGGGTGAAAACGGCCGTGAAAGTGACGCGAGAACAGGCGCTTGTCGCCAAAGCCTGGCCTTTCGAGGAGGCCCGCAGGCTTTTGGCGCGGATCGAAGCCCGCGGGAAGGCGGGACAGGCGGTGGAATCGGTCCTGTTCGAAACCGGTTATGGCCCTTCCGGCCTGCCGCATATCGGCACGTTCGGCGAGGTGGCGCGAACCAGTTGGGTGCGCCACGCCTTTGAGATGATCTCGGACATTCCCACCCGTCTGATCGCCTTTTCCGACGACATGGATGGGTTGCGCAAAGTGCCTGACAATCTGCCGCAACCCGAGATGCTGGCGGCCAATCTGGGCAAGCCCCTGACCGCCATTCCCGATCCTTTCGGCACGCATGAGAGTTTCGGCCATCACATGAACGCGCGGCTGCGCGCCTTTCTGGACCGTTTCGGTTTCCGCTACGATTTCTATTCCTCCACCGCCACCTACAAATCCGGCCGCTTCGACCAGGCGCTGCTGAAAATCCTGGCGCGCTATGACGAGGTGATGGCGGTGATGCTGCCGACCTTGGGCGAAGAACGGCAGCAGACCTATTCGCCTTTCCTGCCCATCAGCCCGCGCAGCGGCAAGGTGCTGCTGGCCAAGGTGGTGGATCGCGACGTCGCCAAGGGCACCATCACCTATGTCGAGGAAGACGGCAGCGACCAAACCGTGCCGGTGACGGGTGGACACTGCAAGCTGCAATGGAAGCCCGATATGGGTATGCGCTGGGCGGCGCTGGGCGTGGACTATGAGATGTACGGCAAGGACCATCTCTCCCAGGCGTCGCTTTACAGCGCGATCTGCAAAATTGCCGGTGGCGTGCCGCCGGAACAGTATATGTATGAGATGTTCCTGGACGACCAGGGCCAGAAAATCTCCAAGTCCAAGGGCAATGGCATCAGCCTGGACGATTGGCTGGCCTATGGCTCCCAGGAAAGCCTGGCGCTGTTCATGTTCCAGAAACCGCGCACCGCCAAGAAGCTTTATTTCGACGTAATCCCCAAAGCGGTGGACGAATATATTGCCTTCCTGGAATCCTATCATGCGCCGGAAACCACCGACGAGCAGCGGCTGGAAAATCCGGTGTGGCACATTCATGGCGGCAAGGTACCCGCCGAGCGCTATCCGGTCAGCTTCGCGCTGCTGCTCAACCTGGTGTCGGCCTCCAACGCCCACAATCGTGACGTGCTGTGGGGCTTTATTCGCGCCTATTCGCCCGAACCGGTTTCGCCGCAAACCAAT
>DATBCP010000437.1:0-1912 GCA_036270435.1 Rhizomicrobium sp.
GGTGTCAGACGGCCGGGTGACCGCGGGCGCAGCAATGTGTTCGAGGAAAGTCCGGGCTCCACGGAAAGACGGTGCCGGATAACGTCCGGCGGGGGCGACCCCAGGGATAGCGCCACAGAAATGACACCGCCTACCGGCCCGGTCTTCTCCGGAAGATTGGCCGCGGCAAGGTTGAAATGGTGCGGTAAGAGCGCACCGCGCCCTTGGCAACAAGGGTGGCAAGGCAAGCCCCACCGGGAGCAAGACCAAATAGGGACGGCACGTGATGTTTTTCGCATCGCCGTCCGGGTCGGTCGCGTGAGGTGGGTGGCGACACCCATCCCAGAGGAATGGTCACCCCTTCGCAAGAAGGACAGAACCCGGCTTACAGGCCGTCTGATAATTTTGCCGTTTGATGACCCCCATCCATCGCAACTCGAATCGGCTCCGCCGATATCTCGTTGCGACACCTTCCCCCTTCCTGGCGCTTCGCGCCGAAGGGGGAAGGCAGCTGGCGGATGCTGCTGGTCGCGCGGCGGTGTGCCGCGCTCGAGTTCAATCGATTAACATCTTATTCCCAGCAATTCCAGCGTCGCCGAATCCCTTTTCCCGCCAAAATACTTCTCCAGCAGGTCGCGGAACAGCGTCTCCTCCGGCGCGGCCTGGGCGAACAGTGTGAGACTGGAGCGGAATTTGAGATCGTCCGGCGAGCGGAAGATCTCGTGTGCGGTTTTGCCTTCCAACTGTATCAGCGTTCGGCAGCATTCGCGCAAGCGCGCACCCAGCACGGGATGCGCCAGATATTCGCGTGCCTCTTGCAGCGACTGGATGGCATAGGTGTGCGACATGGCGCTGTGGCCCAGACCCGCAATCTGCGGAAACACGTACCACATCCAGTGCGATTGCTTGTGACCGGCCTTAAGCTCGGCCAGCGCCCGCGGATAGACGGACGCCTGAGCCTTGATATAGCGCTCCAGCCTCAAACACCCGCCTTCTTGGCGGGCACTTCGCCGATGGCGGCCCAGTCCTTGTCTTGCCAACCCCAGGCGACCGCCTGGTCATACTGTTGTTTCAGCAGTTCGGCGGTGGGCAGGGTCATGCTGAGCCCTTCGGCAGCGGCACGCGCCAGATTGACGTCTTTCAAGCCAAGGGTAAGCGCAAAGCCGGCCGGCTCATATTCCCTATTCAGGATCATGGTTCCGTAATTCTTGAACACCGCGCCGGTGAACAGCCGCCCGCTCAGCACGTCATGAAACAACGCCGGATCCACGCCGCCCTTGCGCAGAAGGGCAAAAGCCTCGCCGGTGGATTCCAGCTCGCTGGCGATCATGAAATTGCCCGCGATCTTGAAGAGATTGGCTTTTTCGGGCGCGTCCAGGGCCACGGTGCGGGCGCCGATCTTGTCGAACACCGGCTGCATGGTATTGAGCGCAGGCGCATCGCCGCCCGCCACCAGGACGAGTTGCGCGGACTCCGCCATTTCCGGGCGGCCGAAGACCGGGGCGGAGATGTAGGACAGGCCGTGCTTTCGATGCGCCACCGACAATTCCTTGGCAAAGGCGACCGAGATGGTCGCCAGATTGACATGGATCAGGCCTTTGGCGGTCTTTTCCAGCAAGGCTCCCGCCAGCCCAAGGTCGCGCATCACGGCGTCATTGGACAGCATGGAGAAAACCGCATCGCCCTGAAGCGCGTCCTGCGGCGAGGCCGCAGCGCAAGCGCCCTTGGCCACCAGCGCTTGTACCGGTTCCTGCGAGCGGTTCCACACCGTCACGCTGTGTCCCGCTTTCATCAGGTTGGCCGCAACGTTATGGCCCATGCGGCCCAGTCCAATAAATCCGATTTTCATACCGTCTCTCCATTTGCGGGACGCGAGAGAAGCCGTCTGAGCCGACGATGTCTAGCGCTCCCGAAACACCCACAGGTTGCAATC
>DATBCP010000438.1:0-1507 GCA_036270435.1 Rhizomicrobium sp.
CCCTCGATCTTCTCGGTGATCTCGAACAGGCGCTGGGCGATGGGCTCGGCTTCCGCGATCTGCTGAAGCCGCGGCTCGCTCTCCACCGCCTCGCGCAGCGAAATGCTCTTGCCCGGCGGATTGGGGATCAGCTTGGCGATGCGGTCCACCAGCCCCAGCGGCATCTGTAACACCCGACCGGCATCGCGCACCGCGGCACGCGCCTGCAGCGAACCCAAGGCCATGATCTGCGCCACCCGATCGGCGCCATATTTGTCGCGCACATAGCGCACCACCTCGTCCCGCCTTTCCTGGCAGAAATCGATATCGAAGTCCGGCATGGACAGGCGTTCGGGATTGAGGAAGCGCTCGAAGAACAGGCCGAAACGCAGCGGGTCCAGGTTGGTGATGTCCAATGCCCAGGCCACCAGCGAGGAGGCGCCCGAACCGCGCACCCCCACCGGGATGCCATGCGCCCTGGTCCATTTCATGAAGTCGGACACGATCAGGAAGTAGCCGGGAAAGCCCATGCGATTTATGATGCCCAGTTCATAGGCCAGGCGTTCGTCATAGACCGCGCGCTCGGCGGCCAACGGCGCCCCTTCCAGACGCCGGGCCAAGCCTTGCTCGGCCTGTGTCTTCAGTTCCTCTTCCGCCGATTTGCCCGACTCCGGCACGAACACCGGCAGGATGGGTTTGCGCTTGGCGGGCCTGAAGGCACAGCGCCGCGCGATCTCCACCGTATTCTCGATCGCTTCCGGCAGGTCGGCGAACTGGGCCTGCATTTCACTGGCGGTCTTGAAACGATGCTCGCGGGTCAGCCGGCGCCGGTCGTCTTGGCTGACAAAGGCGCCATCGGCGATGCAGAGCAAGGCGTCATGCGCCTCATACATCTTGGCGGTGCCGAAATGCACATCGTTGGTGGCGACCAGCGGCAGGGTCCTGGCATAGGCCATGTCCAGCAGCGCGTCCTCGGTCGCGCGCTCTTCCGGCAGTCCATGGCGCTGCAATTCGACATAGAGCCGGTTTGGAAAAGCCTGCGCCAATCCCGCCAACGCGGTTTGCGCGGCGTCGCGCTGGCCTTCCAGCAAAAGCTGATTGACCACCCCGCCTGGTCCACCGGTCAGCAGGATCAGACCCTCGCCATGGGCGAAAAGTTTTTCGGTGCGGACATGCGGCCAATCGCCCGGCTCCACCTCCAGATAGGCGGCGGAGAGCAGTTTGGTGAGATTGCGGTAGCCCGCCTCATTCTGCGCCAGCAAGGCGACATGCGGCGGCTTTTTGCGGGTGCCGGTGTGATGTGGATTGCGGGAGGCAAATTCCACCGACAGCAGCGCGCCGATGATGGGTTGGATGCCGGCCTTGGCCAGGGTGTCGGAAATCTCATACACGCCGAACAGATTGTTGGTGTCGGTGATCGCCACCGCCGGCGTTCCCGCATAACGCGCCAGTTCGGCCAGTTCCTTGGGCCGGACTGCCCCTTCCAGAAGCGAATAAGCGCCTTTGACACGCAGATGAACGAAGGACG
>DATBCP010000439.1:0-4683 GCA_036270435.1 Rhizomicrobium sp.
CGACCGACGCAACAGGACCGCCGATAGGTTTCGGGATTTCGAGCAGGCCAAGGTTCGTTGAATGAAAGCCGCCGGCCGGTAAGGTATGGCGATCCTCTGAACGGGCTCGGCGGCCCGAAGACGCGCCGGGCCCCTTTTGCAGTTTGCTGCTGTCGATCGATTCTATCCGCGCGAATGACGGAATGCTATTTTCCGACCAACGCGCTCGCCGGGGTATTGGATATTTTTTTGGCGTTCGCCGTCGCCTTGCGGATCTGCGCCTGGATCATGGCGACGGACGCGTTCGCCTTCTCTGTGATTCGCTTCGCCTCTTCATTTGCCTGGGCCTGAATTCGTTGCGCATCGCTGTTCGCCTTCGCGATATATTTTCGGATGCACACGCTATAGGCTTCGACCTCGCGATTGTATTGTCTCACCTCATAATCGTAGAGGTTGGCCTTCAGCTTGTCGGGGGTCTTTGCATCCTCCGCCTGTGGCAGGACCTCGAATTCCGGCGGCCTGCAGGGGGGGCCGGGATACGTATTCGAGGCATGGGTTTGGGCGGCGGCGTGGCCGGCGCACAGCAAAATCGCGGTCGCCGCTGCAATCGCCTCCTTCCGTCCCACAACGTCATCCTTCTGAATTCTGGTCCAATCTACATGCTATCATCATCAACAGCAGCCTCCGTCTCGGCTTCTTTCCGCCGCTTGTTCCGCAAATCGCCGATGGGTCGGTTGGCATCCGGGCGAACGCGAACATCTGGCCGCAACTGCCTGCAGCGGCGCTGGCCATGCCAATGTCAGCTTGCAAGCCTGGCGAAATCCGCCACACCAGGACAAGCAAAGCAGCCAGCAGTTCATAATGAAGTTCCTCCAAGGAACTCAAGCTTGAAGTATTGAAGAGTGGCCCTATTTCTGCCACATAGGATTCAACGGCTGGAGATGCGCCACCAAATCTCCTGATGCCGTTCCGGAACCTCGCGACAGGCGATTGCCGCGGAACTTTCGCGGTGCTGGTGAAAAGCACTCCCCGTAACAAGGTGGAAAGCTTTTTCGCCCAGTATCGGAAACGGGCGACGCTGTGTTTGCGGAAGAGGAGGTCGAACTGAAATCGGTCCTGAGCTACATGCCTATTGGCGTCTACACGCGCACCGAATTAAAGCGGGAGCTGAAACGTTGTGTGGATTTAGGGAAGCCTTGGCCATTTGTCTTGGCGGTGGTTCCGCGTCCGGCCAGCAAGCGAAAGCCATTCGCACCTCGCATTCCCTTCACCCTAAGGGATGCCTTTGCATGGTCAAACTTCGTGGCTCCTGCTCGCCTGGTTGAAAGGCGCATCACGCTTGATGTCGCTGGATATCCGACCAGGACCGAATAGTTCCCGCTTTTGATCGCGACCGCTTCCGACCGTGCGGCCGAGGCACGCACGGCGTATTGAACGCTTTGGCTCTAAAACATCCGTCCGCCATCGGGCACCGCATGGCTGGGATGCAGGAGCCTAGTTCAGGGCCACACCCGCCGGCGCTGCGTCAATCAGCTCGTCGCTGAAGGCCGCAAATTCCTGGCCGTTGATGGTGAGGCCCGTCTTGGAGGCACTCACCTTGACCGTGGCGCCATCACCGATGGCGCCTTCCAGGATCAGTTGGGCCAGCGGATCCTGCAGCCGGCGCTGGATCACGCGCTTGAGCGGCCGCGCGCCATAGACAGGATCGTAGCCGGCATGCGCGAGCCAGTGACGCGCCTTGTCGTCCAGGTCGATCGCGATCTTGCGATCGGCGAGCAGCCGCGACAGCCGGCCGATCTGGATATCGACGATCTTGTCCATGTCGGCCCGCGTCAGGCGATGGAACAGGATGATCTCATCCAGCCGGTTCAGGAATTCGGGACGGAAATGCGCCCGTACCGCCTGCATCACCTGCGCCCGGTTCTTGGCGGGATCGCCGCCTTCCACCGAAAGGAATTCCGTGCCCAGGTTGGAGGTCAGGATGATCACGGTATTGCGGAAATCCACCGTGCGGCCCTGGCCGTCGGTCAGGCGCCCGTCATCCAGCACCTGCAGCAGCACGTTGAACACGTCCGCATGGGCCTTTTCGACCTCATCGAACAGGATCACCTGGTAGGGACGCCGGCGCACGGCTTCGGTGAGCACGCCGCCCTCTTCATAGCCGACATAGCCGGGCGGCGCGCCGATCAGCCGCGCCACCGCATGCTTTTCCATGAACTCGCTCATATCGATGCGCACCATGGCGGTGTCGTCATCGAACAGGAAGGCGGCCAGAGCCTTGGTCAGCTCGGTCTTGCCCACGCCGGTGGGGCCCAGGAAAAGGAACGAGCCGATCGGCCGGTTGGGATCCTGCAGGCCGGCGCGGGCGCGGCGCACCGCATTGGAAATGGCGCGCACCGCCTCATGCTGGCCGACCACGCGCTCCTCCAGGTCGGTTTCCATATGGAGCAGCTTTTCGCGCTCGCCTTCCAGCATCTTGTCCACGGGAATGCCGGTCCAGCGCGATACCACCTGGGCAATATTTTCCGCGGTGACCGCTTCGGCGGCCAGCACATCGTCCTCGCGGTCTTCGATCGCCTTGAGCTGGCGCTCCAGGCCGGGGATCACGCCATAGGTCAGCTCGCCCGCGCGCGCGAAGTCGCCTTTGCGCTGGGCCACTTCCACCTCGCTGCGGGCGGCGTCCAGTCTTTCCTTCAGCGACTGGACATCGGCGACGGATTTTTTCTCTTCCTGCCATTTGGCGGTCAGGGCGTCGGATTCGTCTTCCAGATCGGCCAGCTCGCTTTCCAGTGCCGTCAGCCGATCCTTGGAAGCCTTGTCGGTTTCCTTTTTCAGCGCCTCCCGCTCGATCTTGAGCTGGATGATGCGGCGGTCCAGCTCGTCCAACGCCTCGGGCTTGGAATCGATCTGCATGCGCAGGCGCGAGCCAGCCTCGTCCATCAGGTCGATGGCCTTGTCGGGCAGGAAACGGTCGGTGATGTAGCGATTGGACAAAGTCGCCGCCGCGACGATTGCCGAGTCGGTGATCCGCACGCCATGATGCAGCTCGTACTTTTCCTTCAAGCCGCGCAGAATCGAAATGGTGTCTTCCACCGTGGGTTCGTTGACATAGACGGCCTGGAAGCGCCGCGCCAAGGCGGCATCCTTCTCAACATATTTGCGATACTCATCGAGCGTCGTGGCACCGACGCAATGCAGCTCGCCCCGCGCCAGCGCCGGCTTGAGCAGGTTGGAGGCGTCCATGGCGCCATCGGCCTTGCCGGCGCCCACCAGGGTGTGCATTTCGTCGATGAAAAGAAGGATCTCGCCATGGGCGCCGGTGACTTCATTGAGCACCGACTTCAGGCGCTCCTCGAATTCGCCGCGGAATTTGGCGCCCGCGATCAGCGAGCCCAAGTCCAGCGCCATCAGCTTTTTGTCGCGCAGGGATTCCGGCACATCGCCGTTGACGATGCGCAGCGCCAGGCCCTCGGCGATCGCGGTCTTGCCCACGCCGGGTTCGCCGATCAGCACCGGATTGTTCTTGGTACGACGGGACAGGACCTGGATGGTGCGGCGGATTTCCTCGTCACGGCCGATCACAGGATCGAGCTTGCCGGTCCTGGCCAAATCGGTCAGGTCGCGGGCATATTTCTTCAGCGCGTCATAGGCGTTTTCGGCGGTGGCGCTGTCGGCGGCGCGGCCCTTGCGCAACTCCTTGATGGCGGTGTTCAGGCCTTGGGCCGTGACACCGGCATCCTTCAATATCCTCGCGGCTTCGGTGCCCGCCGCCATCACCAGTGCCAGAAGCAAATATTCGGCGGTGACAAAACTGTCGCCGGCTTTTTTTGCGATCTGTTCGGCATTGTCGAGAAGCTTGGCGGCGTCTTGCGACAGATAAACCTGCCCCGACCCGCCCTGCACTTTCGGCAACTTCTTGAGCGCGGCTTCGCACGCGGTGCGTACCTGGGCGTCGCGGCCCCCGGCGGCTGTGATCAGGCGCGCGGCCAGGCCCTCCTCGTCATCCAGAAGGACCTTCAAAAGATGCTCGGGCACGAACTGCTGGTTGCCCTCGCGTACCGCAAGGGACTGGGCGGACTGAATGAAACCGCGTGCCCGCTCGGTGAATTTCTCGATATCCATGCTCACTCCCGACCGGCCCCGCTTTGGCGGCGGCAACGATCACTATACGGCCCCGGCATGGGCGCCGTATCGCCCCAGGATATGGGAAGGAGGAACCGGCCCTGCAAGAGGGTTTTGGAACAAGCGTTTAGCGAAGCAACGAAGATTCAGAGGACGGTTAGGACGCTTCCGCTTCTTCGCCCTCTTCCTCGTTGCGATCCTCGGTCAGGGAAAAGGACGGGCCACTGCTGGCGCTCTGAGCCGGCTGAGGCTGGCCTTGCATCTGGGGCTGTGCGTGCTGTTGCTGACCGGCATTTTGCGGATTCGGCGCCCCCTGTTGGGCCTGATACTGGGCCTGCTGGGCGGCCGTGGCCGCCATGATGCGGTAATAGTGTTCGGCGTGCTGAAGGTAATTTTCGGCCATGATGCGGTCGCCGCCGGAATTGGCATCGCGGGCGAGCTGCAGATACTTTTCGTACACATGGCTGGCGGAGCCACGGATTTTGACCTCAGGACCGGAGGAATCATAGGTGCGGTTGGGATTGAAGCCACTACCGCCGTTATTGCCGCCGCCGCTGTTGTTGCCGCCATGTTGCGGCCTGC
>DATBCP010000440.1:0-7597 GCA_036270435.1 Rhizomicrobium sp.
ACTTCATAACGCGCCGCACAAACGCGAATTTCTTTCACACCGTCTTGCCTATGTTAAAGCGCGCGCCGTCACGGACCCCCTATGGTCGATGCATCATGGGCTTTTTGGTAGAGGGGTCATGCAGCAGTATGAAATCCATATCGGGCAGGAGAAGGCGCAGCGCCGTACCTATCCCTGCCTGCAATTGAACGACCATGCCGCGGTTCGCCGCGCGCAAAGCCTGGCCAGGGGCTGCGAAAGCGTCGAAGTGTGGCGGGCGGAAGTCTGCGTCTATGCGCGCCCGGCGGAAGCGCAACATGGAAAGATTTGAAATCCGCCTGGTCGATCAGCGGCCGCGCACCCCGCTGTTGTTCGCGACATCCCTTGCGAGCGATTCAGACGCCGTCCGATATGCGCGCCGGCTGCTGGAACGGCATCCGGAATTCTATGCCGCCGAAATCTGGAAGGGCATGAAAATGGTGCGGCAGATCTGAAGCACGGTCCTCGCGCGCCCTGCGCGATATCGTACCATCGTTCAGGTTTGCGGAAATCGCGCCAAGAAACAAGAAATATGGACCTGCACGCGGTTGCCAGGAACGATATGCGCGCCGTCCGGTTACGTCATGGCTGGGGGAAATCCATCCCATAAGGAAGCGCCAGATGACAAACGAGCAAAATCGTAATCAGGGTTCGCAAGGTTCCGGCCAGCAGGACCAGCAGAAGACCGGACAGCAGTCGGGCCAGCAGCAGCGCCAAGGCGGTCAACAGGGTGGCCAGCAGGGCGGCCAACAAGGCGGCAAGCAGGGCAGTCAGGACGACCAGGACAATAAGGGCAAGAGCGGCGGCCAACAGGGCACCCAGAATCGCTGATTCAATCCCATTGCACCGTAGAGGATGAGCCGTCGCCGCAAGGCGGCGGGCCCATCCGTTTTTTCGATCCAATGCGCTGAAAAGCTTGGGCTATGGCAGGCATATTGCCAGCCGGGCCGCCATCTGCGTCAATTGCGCAAGGCCGATTGGCCACTGGGCAAGGAGGCGCGCAATGGGACGGCGTGGCGATCTTTCGGGCGAAAAGGACGATCGGCAAGACATCGAGGAAATTGCAGGCAACGGCCTGCTCCACCGGCGCGCTTTGCTGCGCACAGGGCTTACGGCGGGCGTTCTGGGCGCCACGCTGGGCCCCCATGCCACCGGTGCCGCCGCGGAGCCGCTCAGCGAGCCGCCCTGGGGTTTGACGGTGGGCGAGGACACGCCGCCTTATCAGGGACCATCGAAGTTCTCCAAGAACATCGTGCGCAGCCTGGCCAATCCGAAGTTCGAGCCCCGCTCCTCACTCGCGCGCACACCCCACCATATGCTGGAAGGATCGCTGACCCCCAACGGCCTGCATTTCACCATCAACCATACCGGCATTCCAGATATCGATCCGGCGGCGCACCGCTTTGTGATCCACGGCCTGGTCAAACGTCCGCAGGTCTTCACGCTGGATGCGCTGCTGCGCTATCCCCTCACCTCCCGGCCCGCTTTTGTGGAGTGCGGCGGCAACAGCGCGCCGTTATTCTCGCCCATACCGATCCAGGACAATGTGCAGGCGCTGCACGGGCTTGCCTCCTGCGCCGAGTGGACCGGTGTAAAACTCTCCATTTTGCTGGATGAATGCGGCATCGATCCGCGCGCGAAATGGTTCATCGCCGAAGGCGCCGACGGCCCGCATTTGATGCGCAGCATCCCGCTGGCCAAGGGCTTGGACGATGCCATGATCGCGCTCTACCAGAATGGCGAGCCTTTGATGCCCGGCAACGGCTTTCCCATGCGGCTGGTGCTGCCCGGCTATGAAGGCAACATGAACGTCAAATTCCTGCGGCGCATCAAGCTGGTCCCCGGCCCCGCCATGAGCTTCTGGGAATCGCAGGTCTATACCGAGCCGATGCCGCCGGGAAAAAGCAGTGGGGGAAAAAGCTACAACTTCAACTTTCTCAACGAGGTCAAGTCCTACATCACCCGTCCATCGCACGGCCATGTACTCAAAGAGCCAGGCGTCTATGAAATCTCCGGCATTGCCTATTCCGGCAAGGGCAAGATTGCCAAGGTGATGGTGAGCGCCGATGGCGGCAGGAGCTGGGCGGAAGCGGCCCTGCAAGGGCCCGTCCAAACCAAGGCCTTCACCCGTTTCCGCCTGCCCTGGCGCTGGAATGGCGGCCCCGCCATCCTGCAAAGCCGCGCCTGGGACGACACCGGCGCCTTCCAGCCGACGCGCAGCGAGTTTGTCGCCGCGCGCGGCCAGTTGGACAGCGAGCCGCCGGTCACCGCCTTCCGCAATCATCATTGCAACGTCATCACCAGTTGGGCGGTGAGCGGCCGGGGCAAGGTGACTCATGCCTATGCGTAAGATGCTCGCTTTGTTCGCCTTCGCTTTTGCCGGCCCCGTTTTGGCTTTTCCGGTGCTGGCCGACACGCCGCATCTGGGCAAGGCGGTCAGCGCCAGCGATGTCGCGAAATGGGATATCGACATCCAGGCCGACGGCACGTTCCTGCCGCCTGGCGAAGGCACCGCCGCACAAGGCGCGCCCATCTATGTCGCCAAATGCGCTGCCTGCCATGGCGATGGCGGCCGCGGCACCGAACAGGCGAAAAGCGGCAAGCCTGCGCCCCCGATCCTGGTCAGCGACGCCAAGCTCAAAGGCATGGATGCCTCCCACACCACGATCGCCAATTACTGGCCCTATGCGCCGCCTTTGTTCGGCTATATCCGCGCCGCCATGCCCTGGAACGAGCCCCGCTCGCTCAGCGATCACGAGGTCTATGCCCTGACCGCCTATATCCTGGCGGAAAACAAGCTGATCGACCCCAAGCTCGTGCTCAATGCCAAGTCACTGACCAAAGTCCAGATGCCCAACCGCAACGGGTTTCTGCCGCGCTTTCCGGACCTGATGCCGCATTAGCGCAATCGGTCTAATGGGTTATGCGAGACAACAGGTCCGGTGGACAGAGGGGGGCCCATCTGCAATCTTCCCGGCCGGAATCCCCAAAACCATGCCAGGGAAGGTACAGATGACGAAGATTGCGAAAACGGCTCTGCTGGTAGCGTTGTTGTCGGGCGGAGCCTACGCGCCGGTCGCGGCCCAGGTGAATGCGGGCAACCAGGCGCCCGAGGCCAGCCTGCCTTTCAACATGACCTCGGTGGCGACCTTCAACCTGCCCTGGCGCATCGCCTTCCTGCCCGACGGCCGCATGCTGGTTACCGAAAAGGTCGGCCCGATCTGGCTGGTGACCCCGCAGGGCCAGAAGCGCCCGGTTCTGAACTACCCGGCCTCTCTGTATGGCGGCCAGGGCGGCATGCTGGGCATCTATGTCTCGCCCACCTATGCCAGCGACCACACCGTCTACCTCACCTATTGCGAACCGGGCACCATGGGCGGGATCAGCGGCTCGAGCCTGGCCTTGGCCAAGGCCACGCTGGTGCTGAACGACAATGCCACACCGGCGACCGCCAGTCTGGACAACCTGAAAGTGATCTGGCGCGACGGCGCGCGCGGCCGCGGCGGCCAGTTCGGCGCGGCAGTCGTCTTCGCGCAAGACGGCAAGTCGCTGTTCCTGACGGTCGGCGACCGCCAGCGCTTCACCCCGGCCCAAGACCCCAACCAGCCTCTGGGCAAGATCCTGCACCTGACCCTGGACGGTAAGCCTTCGCCGGACAATCCCAACTTCGGCAAGACCGGGGCGCAGAGCGTGGGCATCATCAATCCGCCGTCGGACACCGAAGCCGCCAAGACCGCGCCGGTGGTCTACACTTATACGTATCCCGGCAAGAACGAGACGCCGTCCGAAGTCTGGACCACGGGTCACCGCACGCCCTACGGCCTGGCGATGGCGCCCGATGGCCGCTTGTGGGAGGCGGAGCATGGCCCGCGCGGCGGCGACGAGCTGAACCTGATCGAAAAGGGCAACAATTACGGCTGGCCGCTGGTTTCCTATGCCGTCAACTATAACGGGGTCCCGATCCCCAGTCCCGATACGCGACCAGACCTTACCAAGCCGGTGATCTATTGGACGCCCATCATCGCGCCCGGCAACATCACCTTCTACAAGGGCAATGTCTTCCCGCAATGGCAGGGCTCGATGCTGATGGGCGGCATGGCGACCATGACGCTGAACCGGATCGTCGTCGATGGCACGACAGCCAAGCCGGCCGAGCGCTGGAATGTGGGCCACCGCATCCGCGACGTCGAGGTCGCGCCCGACGGCACGGTCTGGATGCTGGAAGACACGCCCACCGGGGGGCTGTTCAAGGTGACGCCGAAGTAGGTGACGAGCGGCGCGCATTTTCCTCTTCCACAACAAGGGAGAGGGAAAGTATGAGCCTGAAAGAACGAAGCCGGCGGCCCCAGATCGGGCCCGCCGACTTCGCTTTATCGCATCATCCTTGACTCAATAGTCCCAGCGATCCCGCCAGTGGCGGCGCCAACGCCAGTCGTCGCGATCCCAATCGCGATGATGGCGCCAGCCATCATCGCCGTAATAGGGCCGATTGTAATAGCGATCGCGATAGCCGTGGCCATAATCGCTGTAATAGCCGTTATAGCGATCGTAGCCGTTGCCGGTGCTGAAGCCGAACCCCCAGCCTTGCGCGGATGCCGGGACGGCGGCCAGCAACAGCGCGCCGGCGGCCAAGGTGGCTTTGAGAACAGTGTTTTTCATCGTCTCTACTCCACTGCACGGAGGCCGCTTGGGGAAAGGCTCCAGGCCTCCGATTGCCGCCAGACTGACAGCGATGGCCTGAACCGCATCTGACCGCGCGGGTTAGCTGGCGTTCATGAGGGAACAGCGGGAACCAAGCGAGTTCCCGCACGTTGATGCCGATGGAGCGCAACTTTAAGGCAACAAAATGAAACGCTATCTTCTTGCGATAGCCGGTCTGGCGCTGCTCGCCCCGCAAATGGCGGCCGCCCAACCCGGCTACGATTCCAATTACGACCGCCGTGGCGATCGCCAGCAATACGATTCCAATCGCGATTATCGCCCGGGCGCTTATCAAGGCCGCGCTTACGACAACCGCTATAGCGACGACCGCTATGCACCGGGTTATGCCCGCGACTACCGCGATTGCCACCACGACCAGGGAGACCGGCAGGCGACCAACGCGGCGATCGGCGCGGCGGCCGGCGGGTTGTTGGGCAATCAGGTCGCGGGACGCGGCAGCCGCACCGGCGGAACCATCGCGGGTGTGCTGCTGGGCGCGGTCGCCGGCTACGCCCTGACCAAGGATGTGGATTGCAACGACCGCGAAACTGCCGAGCCCACCTACTATCGCGGGTTGGAAGGCCCGGTCGGGCGCCGTTACGACTGGCGCAGCCAGCAGGACCGCGACTATGGCAATTTCACGCCGACGCGCGAGTACAACCGCGACAACTACACCTGCCGGGACTGGGTCTCGACCACCTATCGCGAAGGCCGGCAGATGCGCCGCAGCGGCTCTGCCTGCCGCTACGAGGACGGCAACTGGTATTTCCAGTAAGCCGCGCTATTGCGCCGGCTTCAGACTGAGTTTCCGCAGAAACCGATAGTGGCTGGTCAGCGCCTCGCCATAGGTATCGAACTGCTTGTAGGGCAGCTCGAATTCCCGCGCCGTGCTGCGAACGATCTGCCGGATGGCCGGATAATGCGTGTGGCTGACGGACGGAAAGAGATGATGCTCGATCTGGTGATTGAGACCGCCGCTGAACCAGTTCCACCCCGGACTTGAATTGGCGAAGTTCACGGTGGTGCGCATCTGATGCGCGGCCCACTCTCCTGCTATGGTCGGCGAGGCCCCGGCGATCGCCGGAAATTCCGCGCTCTCCACCTGATGCGCCATGCTGAAGACCAGCGCCAGCGACAATCCCAAGGTGACCTGATAGATCAGAAAGCCCGCCACCACATGCCAGAACGGCAGCAACGCAATCGGTAGCGCCAGGAAGACCGCGAAATAGATCGCCTTGCCCGCCCAGAATTCGACCTTCTCCATCTTCGACATTGCCGGAATGCGCTGATCGGGATTCATGCGCAGCGTGAAGTATTGGACGAAGTCCTTGACGAAAACCATCTCGATGGCATTGATGGCGTAGAGGGCGAACACGAACAGATGCTGCCCCCGGTAACGCGGCTTCCAGGCCTGTTGCGGCGAGATTCTCAGAAACCCGCGCGTCTCCAGATCGTCGTCCCAGCCCTGAATGTTGGTGAAGCGGTGATGCAGGATGTGGTGCTTGTAGCTCCACAGATAGCGGCTGGGCCCCAAGACCGCCGAGGCCGCCATGCCCACGGCGGTATTGATGCGGGTGTTCGAGGATATCGCCCCGTGATTGGCATCGTGGAAGATGTTGAACCCGACGGCGCTGGCCGCCAATCCATAGGAAAAGCAAAGCGCGATTTGCAGCCAGACGGAATGAACGCTGAACAGCAGGGCGAACGAACCCAGGAACCAAACGGCGACAAGGACAGATTTTCGCTGGAGGCTGGGGTCGCCTTTGAGCCGGCCGGTTGCCAGCGCCTCATGCACCCGCATGCGAACGGTCTTCAAGAACTCCCCTGCCCCGTCGAACGCGACGCAGTTCGAACGGTGCTTTGGCGCGTCCATGACCTCAGTCTACATTAACAAATGTAAAGTCGGTATTGATTTCCCTGCAGCGAATATCCCGGCTTGCTGCGATGCAGCGAAAGGAGCCCGCAGGTTTGGCGGAGATTTTGATGGGAACCTGCAGCTCCGCTAAAGCGCCGCACCCGCTGTAACCTATTGCACCGCGAACCGAACTGCCGGACGAAGCGACGGTGGAGAGCTCAATGCGGTCTCTATTTGCCGGACTGTTTCCGGATATGGCCAACCGCTATGCTCGCTGGGTGCCTTTATTGCTGCGCTTGATGGTCGGTTACGGCTTCATGGCGCATGGCATCGCCAAGCTCGAGCGAGGCGCGGACAATTTCACCCACATCCTGGCAGCATTGAGAGTGCCCTTCCCGGCACTGGCGTCCTGGGCGACGATCCTCGTCGAAATATTCGGCGGCGCGGCGTTCCTGCTGGGCGCATTGGTCACGCTGGGCAGCATTCCCGCGCTTGTCGTCCTTTTGGTCGCGATCGTCACCGTGCACCTGCCCAACGGCTTCAGCTCCATCAAGCTGCAATCGGTGGACGCGATGGGCGCGCATTTCGGGCAGCCCGGCTATGAGACCGACCTGCTCTATATCGTCTGCATCCTGGCCTTGATGATGTGCGGCGCCGGGCCCTGGTCGGTGGATGGATGGATTGCGCGCCGGCTGAAGAAAAGCGGCTCGTGATCTAGGCGGGGGGGCACGCATAAGCAAAAACCCACACCAGGCTGGAAAAGGCCACGCCGGAACGCCTGCGCCCCCTCACAAGATCTCGCCTCAGGCACGGCGCGGCATGTGTATCCGCTCGCTGGTCACGTTGTGCTCCGGCCATCCGCCAGGCCCGCACCAAAGTATTAGTTCTTGACACTTCAGGATTGGTTGAAGCCCCAACAAAAGCTGATCAGTTTGCAGAAATTTTGGGGAGCAAGACATGCTGGAGTCCAAGACGGAATTGAGGCCCTATTCCAGCACCGGCAGCCCGCCGGACTTGAAAGGG
>DATBCP010000441.1:0-2954 GCA_036270435.1 Rhizomicrobium sp.
CATTCGCGCCATGCCCAATACACCGGGCGCCATTGGCGCCGGTATCACCGGCCTCTATGCCGCCAAGGGGGTCACGGCCGCCGACAAGAAGCGTGCCGCCTCCCTGTTGTCGGCGCTAGGCGAGACCATCTGGGTGGCAAAAGAAGAGTTGATCGACAGCGTCACGGCAGTGTCGGGTTCCGGTCCGGCCTATCTGTTCCTGATGGCGGAAGCCTTGACCGAAGCCGGCATGGCGGAGGGTTTGCCGCGCGACCAGGCCGAAAAATTCGCCCGCGCCACGGTTGCCGGCGCCGGCGCGCTGTTGGCGGCGGACAAATCGCCGGTCTCAAGCCTGCGCGAGGCTGTCACCAGTCCAGGCGGCACCACCGCTGCGGCGCTCTATGTCCTGATGGCAGAGGACGGCCTGATCCCGCTGATGAAGCGTGCCGTCAAGGCGGCGCGCAAACGGGCGGAGGAATTGCGGTGATTGCCTGCGCATCTGGCAGGACCGGCTAATCCTGCCGCAAAGCATGGTCGCTTGCGGATCTATGTGGCCGCAGGCTGAACCAGTTTTCCACTTCCGCTGGGGAGGATTCGCTGGTGGGATGCGGATACCGATATTCCGTCGCCCCCAGGATTCCATCGGCGGTAACGCCGTCGCTGGAGAGCGGCAGGATGATTCGTTCGCCTGAACCGTGCCTGTCCAGGTGGCTGAAGACCTGACCGGAGCCCCAATAGATGGCCGGCTCGCGGACGACACGGCTGAAGAGCCGGTACGCCCATTCCAGCGCCTCCGACGGAAATATGTCCTGCATCGCCATGCCCTTGACCGGTCTCTCGAAGATTTGACTGATCTTGTCGCCCGCGAGGCGTCCCATGAATTCCCCGCTGCGCGGGTCATATCGGTAGGCCCAGATGATCGGGAGCTGCTTGGCCAAAGCTGTCGGCTTCAACTGGTTCCAAGAGGGCATCATCTGCGCCCTCCTTGCCGCACACCAATGGAAGCCCACACTCTTCAAATCATGAGAGCTTATCGAAGCGATGAATGCCTCAACCGGCGTCGACATCCTGGCTTCTTCCGGGAGGCATTTTGATTTTGGTACTGCCCTCAAACGAGCCTCCATTGCGCCGCATTCGTTGCAATGTCAGCTAAAAACTAAACAGTGGACGTAAAGGGAGTCCCAAATTTCAGCATTAACAGATGGCAAATTAAACCCTGCCTATCGCCACCGATTTGAGTTGTTGGTTGAAGGGCACTCAGCCAAGAATTGTGGGAACCCGTGCGAGGCGGCGGACGTGCGCAGGCGGGCGGAGGAGCTGGGGTGAGTAATATTCTCTGAAGAATTGTCATACCCGCGTAAGCGGGTATCCAACTTCTACAACCGTGAACCTGAAGTTGGATTCCCGCTTACGCGGGAATGACAGCTATTTTTTGAATTTGCCAACCCCAAGGCTCACACCGGCAGCCGTACCGTCGCCTTCAATCCACCCAGCGGACTCTCGCTCAAGACAATATCCCCGCCATGCGCGCGGGCGATATCGCGGGCGATAGCCAGGCCCAGGCCCGAGCCGCCGCTTTGCAGGTTGCGCCCCTCATCCAGGCGGTGGAAGGGACGAAAGGCCTCTTCCCGCCGTGGTTGGGGAATGCCGGGGCCATTGTCCTCCACCGTGATTTCCACCAACCGCTCGTCCTGGGTGAGGCTGACAGCGACCTTGGATCCGTGCTTGAGGGCGTTATCGATCAGGTTGGCCAGCACCCGGCGCAAGCCCGCCCGCTTGACGCTGACAGGCACATGCGCCGGGGCCGTGACTTTGATCTCCGAACCGGGCTTGGCCCGTTCGGCGGACGAGGCCGCATCGCGCAACAGCTCGCTGAGATCGGTCAGGCTGGACTCTTCGCCTCCTTCGCCGCGGGCAAAGGCCAGATAGTCGTCCAGCATATGCTCCATCTCGGCAATGTCCTCGCGCATCGAGACGATATCGGCATCATCCGGCATCATCGCCAAGGTCAGCTTCATCCGGGTCAGGGGCGTCTTGATGTCATGGCTCACCCCCGCCAGCATCTCGGTGCGTTGGGCGACATGGCGCTCGATACGCTCGCGCATGGTGATGAAGGCCTGGGCGGCGCGGCGCACTTCGGTGGCGCCATAAGGCTTGAAGTCCGGCACCGCCCGGCCCTTGCCGAAACTGTCGGCGGCGCGCGCCAGCCGCTCAATGGGGCGGACCTGGTTGCGGAGGAAGATGAAGGCGATGCTCACCAGCAGCAGGGACGAGCCCAACATCCAGAGAATGAAAATGTCCGGCTTGGAGACGGTGACGCGGTCGCGCGGCACCAGCACCGAAAGCACACCGTCATGCACGTCCACCCGGATTTCGAAATCATTGCCGATGCGCTCGGTGCGGAAATCGCGGTCTGCGCCGATCCGCTGTTCCAGAATATCGTCCAGCGCCACGTCGATGGTGCTGGTCAGCCGGCCATGGAAAGGCGGCAGGTTCTGGCCGGGAAGAAACTGGATGCGATAGTCCAGCTGCCGCGCCGCCAGCGCCCTGAGCCTTTCGCGCGCCGGACTTTGGTTGTTGTCTTCCAGGGCCACCAGCATGGCCATGTCGGCGGCGACGTCGCGCGCCAGCCGCCTGGTGGTGCTGTCCAGGTCGCGCTCGAAAAACACATAGGTGAGGATCGCCACCAACAGGACGATGGGCGTGACAATGATGATCACGCCGCGGCCCAACAGTCCGCGCGGCAACAACCGCTTCAGCGACCAGCCTTCAGCCACGGCCCACCTCAGCCACGATCAGGGACGAGCATATAGCCATGCCCCAATGCGCCCGCATTGAGGCCATCAAAGAAGGTCGGCGGAAAACAGCTAACCACGATCAGGAACGAGCATATAGCCGACCCCCCGGACCGTCTGCAGATAGAGCGGCAGCTTGGGATCTTCCTCGATCTTGCGGCGCAGCCGCGTCACCTGCAC
>DATBCP010000442.1:0-7830 GCA_036270435.1 Rhizomicrobium sp.
CATCACCAGCACGCTGACGATGGTGATCCCCACCACCTGCCAGGTGTTGCCGAACAGCAGGCCGAGTTCGGTGATCGCCTTGGTTTCCACCAGCATGAAACCGGCGCCGAGGAAGAAGAACGACAGCAGGGACGGTTGCCAAGTCTGGGCCGGGAGCAATTGGCGCACCAGAAAAAAGGCGATGCCAAGCACCAGGGCCAACAACACCGCATAGGTGCCGGGAAACATTTTCCTTTCGAGATAAAAGAACGGCCAATCGTCGCTGGGCAGGTCCGCGCCATTCGCCGAAGCTGCGGCATAGCCGGCGGTCACGTCTGCCAGCTGGTGACTGCCCATGAAGCTTTGCGGCAATCGCACCGCGGCTTTCTTGCGCACCATGAAGGTGGTCGTGTTGTAATTGTCATATCCCGTCAGGATGGCCACGGGTTGGCCCGCATTGGGAAATGATTTGAGAATCCGGAAGACCTTTTCGCCCATCAGATGCGTGGGCAGTGCAAAGGACACGCTCATCAGCCCGCCGGATTTCAGATGATCGAAGGCATCCTTCAGACCTTCCTGGGTATAGACAAAGGAATCCACCCGCATATTGCTGCCATGGGAAACCACGACATGGGAATCCAGGACGCCGTAAACGATGGCGTCGAACGAACCATGCGTTGTGCGGAAGAAATTTCGTGCATCGTTGATGATCGAGCGCACCCGCGGGTTGCTATAGGGATGCTCGGGATGGTTTTCCGTGCCCAGGTCGCGGATGGCGGGGTCGATCTCCACGGCATCGACATGGCCGGCCTTGTTGCGCAAGGCCGCCGCGATATCGTTTCCGCTTCCGGCGCCGACGATCGCGACCTGGTCCAGCGCCTCGGCTGTCTTGAACGGTAGCTCGTAATAGCCGACGATTTTTCTCGAACCGCCCGCCTCGCGATCGGGATTGGCGAGGCTCAGATCGAAGACTTTTTGATAATAGCTGCCGGAAATCAAAAGCCCCATCAAGCCGTTGGACTGGGACGCCTTTTCGATCAGCTGATAGGGGGAATAGATAGTCTGCGTCAGGGGTGCTGTCGGCCATGCCGCCACCACCACGCATAAGAGGGCCGATGCCGATGCGATGGCGCGCGCCGAACGCGAGGCCAGTTGAAACAAGGCCAAGCCGGCCGCCGCCAGGGAAAACCATATGACCGGCCCCGTCCAGGCCCAACTCAACAGGAACAGCAGCACGACGCCGGCAATGCTTCCCAGCAGGTTGTAGCCATAGGCGGGCAAGGGCTTCACCCGTTGCATCAGATGGCCGCAAAACTGGCCCACCGGCAACAGCACCAGAACGTTGAGGATGAATGTCACGGCCAGAAGCAGATAGACCGGGGTCGAATAGAGCGCGTGCATCCAGGGCGTGGTTTCGGGGCGGAAGGCAAAAAACACTGAAGCCTCTTCGCGCACCGGAACGACCTGAAAGAGGGTGTTTCCCGCCTCTCCGGTTCCATAGCGCAGGGACATGAAAAGGCCGAGCAGCACGACGGCCATCGGCAGGCTGGCGGGCAAGGTCAGTTGCTTGTCGTCTGCTTTCGCATAGCCGATGCCAAGTCCGCAGAAACAGGACAACAGCGCGAAATTCTTGTACAGCGCGAAGACGGCGAAGACGCCGGACTCCCATCGTATCAGCAGCAATTCCAGAAACAGGCTTAGGCCTGCGGCCGCGACCACCAGAACCTGCACGGTTTTCGGCGATGCCGTATCCGTCCAGTTCCTGATCTCCTGCGAGCAGGCATTCATCCAGGCATCGATGCCGTAAATTGCCCGCTTGATGCGGAATGCGGGAGTCCCCCCAACCAGCCATGCGGCCAGCAACCCGATCGGAAGCATCGCAACCGGCGCCAGGAGATCGGTGGATATCGCGCCGGCCCATAGCGTCCGGTTCAGAAAGTCGCAAAAAGACAGGCTGGCAAACAGAGCCCCGGCAAGCGCCAACAGCTGCACGGTCGACGCCATAATTCTGGTGTATGGCGACACGGCCCGCCCCGGACTTGGTGAATCCCCGGCTCCCAATCTATCACGGACCCCCTTGCGATTCGCCGGTCAGGCTGCAAGTTGGTAAATCGTGAAGCCTGTCAACAATTTCGCGTCGCGCTCGACCTCGTCAGCCAAGCTCGGGGCATTCCCGGGAGCAGGGGCGGCCATCGCCGCACTCCTGGCCTGGGGTGTCGGCCTGGCGCTGATCCTGTCCTTCTGGCCCGGCATCATGGCCTGGGACAGCGGGCGCCAATACAGCCAGGCGCTGAGCGGGCATCTCGACGATTGGCACCCGCCGCTGATGGAGTGGATCTGGCGGCTCTTGATCCCGCTGATGCCCGGCCCCGTGCCAATGCTGATCCTGCAACTGGGCCTGTATGGCGGGGCGCTGGGTTATCTGGCGTATCGAAGCTGGCGGCGGGACCGGGGGGGCGAAGCTGTCTGGCTGGCCGCCATCGGCCTGTTCCCGCCCATACTGGTGGTGATGGCGAGCATCATCAAGGATGCGCTGATGGCGGCGACGCTGTTGGCCGCTTTTGCATGTCTGCTGCGCGCTTGCGACACGGGCAGCAAGGCGGCGCGCTGGATCGGCGCCGGCTTGATCGTCCTCGCGTCCTGCCTGCGGTTCAATGCCTTTCTCGCCGGCTTGCCGTTGCTGCTTCTGGCCATGCCGATACGGTGGCTGCGGGATCGCGGCAAGGCGGCGATCGCCGCCGCAGTAGCGGGCGTTGTCTTGTTGTTCGCCATGCCAGCGGCGAACCGGCTGCTACGGGCGGACCGCAGCGGGGTGGAGTTGTCGCTGGTGATCTTCGATCTGGGCGGCATCACCGCGCATGGCGGCGGTGATGCTTTCCCGCCGTTGGCGGTCAAGAACCCGGTCGCGGTCAACCAAGGCTGCTATTTCGCCGAACGGTGGGACAGTTACAGCTGGTGGGTCGATCCGCCCTGTCCCATCCGGTTCACCACGGTGCAGGCGGCTTTCGCGCAGCAGCGCATCAATCCGGTACCGTTCTGGATCAAAGCCATCCTCATGCATCCCTTGGCTTATGCCGCCCATCGGCTGGAGCATTGGAACATCGCCAGCCAATTCCTGGTGCGGATCACAACGGTGCGCTGGGTCACCAGCACCTCAGACCCCAATGTATGGAATTTCCGAGTTGCGCCAAACCTGCTCAACCGGCTGGTGACGGCCGCGGTGTGGGTGGTGAATACCACGCCGCTGGGCTGGCCATGTTGGTGGGTGGCGCTGGCCTTCGGATTGGTGGCGCTGGCAGGACAGCTGCCGGACGCCCGGCCGATGCTGGCGCGACCGATGCTGGCGCTGGCCGGCTCGGCACTGCTCTATGACCTGGGTTATGTCTTTTTCAGTGTCGCGGCGGAGTTTCGCTATTACTGCTGGCCGATGATGGCGACGTCGATCGCGGCGGTGATGTTCGCAAGACACTGGCGCCAGACGCCGCAAGCCCAGCGGCCGGGCAGGACGCAACAGATATGGGCCGCCGCGCCGTTGCTGGTGGTGACGGTGTTGGGATTGGGCTGGCGCTGGTTCGGATAACGGTGGTTCTAAGGCAATTGCTTCGGCAGCAAATTATTTTGGGAGTCGAGGGACCACAAGCCTGGCCAAGCTTTCCGCCTGGGGCTTGCGCGCGGCGCGGTCGCCAAATTGCGCCACGGAAACGCCGAAGCTGATGCCGTTCTTGCGCGCCGCCACGCCATCGCCCCACCACAGGGAGTCATCAGCGCCGACCTGAACGGATACGGGTTTGGAATCGATGTCGTGCTGCCGGAACGCTTTCTGGAAATCGTCCAGGAACTTGGCCGCGTCGCGCGGCCCGCCGGGCCAGTTCATGACACTGAGGACGACGAACCCCCGTCCGCCCAGGCGTTGGGCGGGGTCCGGCTCGACTCCAGGGGGCAGGGGCGCCGCCCAAATGCATGTGGTGGAATGGGCGCCTTGCGGGGTCACGCCATTGTCGAAACCCTTGCGGAATTCGACGCTTGTGCCGACCGTGTCCGAGACCTCATCCGGGGTGAGCAGCGCACAGGCATCGATCGCCGCCGGAGCCGCCGCGCTGCGCTCGGCCGAGAGTGAGATGAGAGCGGCGCTGGAGAGGAGCAGCACCAGCCCGCGCATGCCGGCCCGCTCCCGGCAGAAAGGAGCAGGGCGACACGCCCGATCATCAGCGTCGGCCACGGCAAAAACTCCGGCAACAGCGACGTTGCCGATACTATACGCGCGGCGCGAAATCGGGGAGCAAACTGATGGACGCAGTTCCCCCGAATTCAGCTCATTGGGCCTGTTTCGCGGCGACCAACTCGATTTCGACCAGCGCGCCGGCGGTGGGCAATGCGACATGGATCGCCACGCGTGACGGCCGGTTGGGCTGGTCCGCGGTGCCGAAGCGCTTGGCCCACTCCGAATTCAAGCCGGCGAAATCGATCTCGCCGCCCTTGGCCGGATCGCCGACCAGGAAGACATGCGCCGACACCACATCGCCAAAGCCCAGATTGTTCTTGGCCAGCATGTCCCGCAGCTTGTTGAGGATATTGTCGGCCTGGCGGACGGTGTCGCCCATCCGGCCCGGATTGCTGGCCGGCAGGTTGGCATCGACGGGGTCGGCGGTGGTGCCGCTGAAGTAATAGGTGGTGGCGCCGGGCGGCACGATGCGTTGCGCGCACGCCGGCAGGGCGGAGGCGAACAGCGCCAAGGCGGCGCCCAAGCAAGCGAATTTCCAAGCGGGTTTCCAAGTGGCAGTCATCGGTTTGTCTCCTGGTTGCGAAAAGGAATGGATCGGGTGTGTGAAAGAAGGCATCGCGAAAGCGATCGTCGGCGCGTCAAGCTTACCCCTGGGATCGCGTTCGGTGTAGTGTCCCCGCGACGGGTGCCGGAATCACAGGCCCGCAAACACGTTCAGGAATGGAGCAATGAAGTGGGTCTCTCTCTTCGCCTGTCTATCGCCATGGCCGGGCTGACGATGCTCGGCATGGGCGCGGCCCAAGCCGCCAACATCACCGTTGAGGATTGGGGCACTGCCAAGACCGGCGAAAAGGTCAGCCTGTACACGCTGATAAGCCCGCATGGGCTGGAAGCGCGCATCACCAATTACGGCGGCAGGATTGTGAGCCTGATCGTGCCCAACAAGAACGGCGGCAAGACCGACGTCCAGCTCGGCTATGACGATTTCGCTGCGTATGAGAAGGCGGGCGATTTCTATGGCGCCCTGGTCGGACGCTATGTCGGCCGGATCAGCCACGGCGGCAGCTTCACCCTGAACGGCAAGACTTATCAGCTGGAAAAGAGCGATCCCAATGCGCCCTTCGTCATCCATGGCGGCACGGCAGGGTTCAACCGCAAGGTCTGGAAAGCGCAGATGCATGACGGGCCCCAGCCCAGCCTCACTTTGACCCTGGTCAGTCCCGATGGCGATGGCGGCTTTCCCGGCGTGCTGACCACCACGGTCACCTACACCGTCACCAGCGACAATGCGCTGCGGCTGGAATACCGCGCCACCTCGGACCGCCCGACCGTCGCCAACTTCACCAACCATGCCATGTTCGCGCTGCAGGGCGAGGGCAATGGCGATATTTCCGACCAGACCATGCAGATCTTCGCCGACCGCTTCACCCCGGCCGACGCCGGCAACCTGGTCACGGGAGAGATCGCGCCGGTTGACGGCACGCCGGCGGATTTCCGCAAGCCGGTGCGGGTGGGCGACGTGCAAAAGTCGGATTCCCCGCAGATCGCCATGCGCAAGGGCATCGAGCTGGAGATGGTGATCAACGGCACACCCGGAACCTTGCGGCCGGCGGCACGGATGATCGATCCGCACACCGGCATTGTGATGGACGTGTCGACCACCCATCCTTGCGTGGTGGTGTGGGCGCATCTGATCGGCGACCGCGCGGTGACCGGCAAGGGCGGGAAAGTGTATCGCACCTTCGACGCCATGAGTTTCGAGACCCAAGGCTATCTGGATGCGGTCAACCATCCCAACTTTCCGTCCACCGTGGTGACGCCGGAAAAGCCGATGCACGAAGTGACGGTGTTCAAGTTCAGCACCCAATAGCGGGCGCCTTGGCGGACGAGAGCTCCACAGATTTCCCTATTCGGCGGGGGCCTGGGGAGGCTCGGGAATCCGCAGAAGCCGCTTGAGCCAGGAAACGATCCCGTACAATCCCAGCGGGACGAGCAACACTCTCAGATAGCTGGTTTCGTCCGGCAGGCCGCCGGGATGTCCGATATGCGGCCGCATCGGTTGCCCGTCTTTCCGGGGCAGATAATAGGTCCCGAACAGCAGGTCCCAAAAGCTGAACTCCACGCCGTAATTGACCGAATAGCCATAGCCTTGCGGGACCTCGGCGGTGTGATGCCAGCGATGCACCTCCGGAGTCGCGACCACATAGTTCAGCCAGCCACCCCTGACATCGCCGCCGCAATGCGAAAAAATTCCCCACACGCTCAGGGCGGGGACCGCGAACAGGAACGCCACGGAATCAAAGCCGACAACGCCGAGCAGGACATAGACCAGCAGATTGCGAAGGGCGAAATCGACCGGGTTGGACGTCAGATCATTCAAGGCCCGCAAATCGGTCACGCGGTGGTGATAGGAGTGCAGCTTCCACAGGAAAGCGTTGCGATGCTGCAACCGATGCATCCAGTAGCGGAAAAAGCTGACCAGCAACAGGATCGCGATGACTTGCAGCCAGATCGGGCCCAGCGACGACACGAAGACGAATTTGCGTCCGAACACCTGCTGGTTGATCAAGGTCAGGACCGGCAGGACGACAAGGGTTGTCACCACGCCGGCGATGAACACATTGACGAATGTCGAGGTGATGTCCCGGGCAAAAAGCGCCTTTTGGGAAACCGCCTGGGTGTTGGCGTAGAGCCGCTCCATCAGAATGACGGCGGCGAGGGTCAAGAATGTTTCCCAATGCGGCAGGCGCTGATCCAGACCGTGCACCTGGATCGAGATCGCAACTAGACCTGCGAACAGCACGGGCAAGATCAGGAAACGGCCGGCCGATGCAAACCTTTTGGTTGACATGTTGGAGCCCCCGACAGACAAACCGGCGGCGAGCTTAAGGCCTTTCCAGGCCTTGTGTAAGCGGGGTCATCCCGGCCTGTTATTGCCGCAGCGCAACGTGAGCCCCGGCTTGGGTCCGCGGCCGGGCAAAGCGAGTCAGGTATATAGTGTCCCGGGGAATGTCACCGAAATCATCAGGGAGGAATTATGCGAATTTTGAACACCAAACTCAGCGCCGTGATCGGTCTTGCCGCCGTTCTTGCTTTCGCCGCCCCGGCGGGCGCGCAGACAGCCCAGACGGCGGCCCGCGAGGTCATCGTGGGCACGCCGGGCTTCACCAACAATGGTGGTCTGGACATCATCACCCAGGCCTTCGAGGCGGAGACCGGCATCAAGGTCATCGTCAAGGGTGGCGGCATGGATGACGTGATGAAAATGGCGACCGACGGTTCGGCCGACGCCGTGTTCCTGCCGGCCGACAGCATGGACGAAGTCGCCGCCAAGGGCGCCATCAAGGCGGGCACGCGCAAGCGCATCGGCCGTTCCTACCAGGGCCTGGCCGTCATGAAGGGCGCGAAAATCCCGGACATTTCCACCAAGGAAAAGTTCATCGCCGCGCTGAAGTCGGCGAACCGGCTCATGCACTCGCGTTGCAACGGCACGCCCGGCGGACCGGGGTGCACCCGCACCTCCTATATGCTATCGAGCCTGTTCGACCTGCCGGAATTTGCCGGCGTCAAGCATGCGCCCAGCCCCTATGGCGAAGGCGGCGACGCCCTGGCCCGGGGCGAGGGCGACA
>DATBCP010000443.1:0-10446 GCA_036270435.1 Rhizomicrobium sp.
GAAGCCGCACCACAATTCGCCCGCACACTGGATGGACAAGCGCCTTATGAAACATCAAGTGTGCTGGAGACGGCGGTGACCCATGCCGCCGCCGATGCCCAAGCCTCATCGGCGGCGTCGCCAGTGGTTCTGTTGTCGCCCGCCTGTGCCTCCTATGATCAATTCCGGGATTTTGAACAGCTGGGCGATGTCTTCCGCAGCCTGGTCGCCAAGCTGCCGCGCGAGCTGGTCCGGGGAGCCGCATCATGATGAGCCGGTCCGACAAAAGCGGCTTCGCCAATTGGTGGTTCACGGTGGACCGCGTCGCCTTGCTGAGCATGCTCGGCCTGGCGGGCATCGGCTTGATGCTGGCCTTCGCCGCCAGCCCTGCCATCACCGGCGGCCCACTGACGGCAGGAGATTTCCGCTACAGCCTGCGGCAGGTGGCATTCGCGGTCCTTGCCGTCGGCATATTGGGCGGGGTTTCCCTGCTTAACCTGCGCCAGATCCGGATCGTGGCAGCGGTGACCTTTGCCTGCGCGTTGATCGGATCCTTTCTGGTCTTGTTCATCGGCGCGGATGTTTTGGGGGCGCGGCGCGAGCTCGATCTCGGGGCGTTTGCCTTGCAGCCGTCGGAATTCTTGAAGCCCAGCTTCGCCATTCTGGCGGCTGCCGTGCTGGCCGACCGCCAGCCGCTGGCCATTCCCAAGCCGGTGGTGACATTCCTGTTGCTGGCGCCGGCACTGCTGATCCTCGTCCGCCAGCCGGATGTGGGTCAGACCGGCCTCCTGCTCTGCCTATGGGGGGCGATGCTGTTTTTCTGGGGTACTTCCTTTGTCTGGGTAGGAACCGGCCTGGGGATCGCCGCAGCACTGGGCTTGGCGGCCTATGAGATTTTTCCGCACGTGCATCACCGCGTCGACCAGTTTCTGAGCGAATCCGACACCGGTTACCAGGCGGGCCTGGCTTTGAAGGCTTTCGCGCATGGCGGTCTCACCGGCGTCGGTCCCGGCGCCGGCACCATCAAATACCGCATCCCCGACGCCCATTCCGATTTCATCTTCGCGGTGGCGGGCGAGGAGTTCGGCTTTCTGCTGTGCGGGTTGATCGCCTTGCTGTTTTGCGTCCTGACGGTGCGGCTGTTGCTGCGCTCGGCCGCGGCGCGCGAGCCCTTTGCGCAACTGGCGGGCGCCGGCCTTGCCGTGGTGACGGCGGTGCAGGCCTTCATCAACATGGGTGTGGCGGTGTCGCTCCTGCCCGCCAAGGGCATGACCCTGCCATTCATCTCTTATGGCGGGTCCTCGCTTTTCGCGGTGGCGCTGACCATGGGCTTTGCGCTTGCCGTGACGCGGCAACGGCCGCAGATTCGTCTCACCACGCGCGAAGATCCCAGCTTTTTCGTGGGTAGCGCGGCATGAGCGTCATCGTTCTCTCCGCCGGTGGAACCGGGGGCCATCTTTTTCCCGCCCAGGCGCTGGCCGGCGTGCTGGCCCGGCGCGGACGCGGCGTGGTGGTGATGACCGATACACGGTTTGCCAACTATGCCACCGCCTTTCCCGGCGCCCAGATCCAAACCGTACCGTCGTCACCGCTCAATGCCATCACGGCGCCGTTCAAGATCATGGCCGGCATCGCCATCGCCTTCACCAAGTTGCTGAAGCTCAATCCCGCGGCGGTGGTGGGCTTTGGCGGCTATCCCAGCGTGCCGGTGATGCTGGCGGCCAATCTGGCGCGGCTTCCCACCGCCATCATCGAACAGAACGCCGTGGTGGGCCGCGCCAACCGCCTGGTGATGAACCGGGTCAAGGTCGTGGCTGCCGCCTTTCCCATCGCCCGCTTTGCGCCCAGCGACAAATCCAAGATCGTGCTCACCGGCAATCCGCTCAGGCCGGACGTTGAGGCTTTGTGGGCCGCGCCCTATGACCAGCCTCAGCCCGGCGGTCCGCTGCGCTTGCTGGTGTTCGGCGGCAGCCAGGGCGCGCGCGCCATGAGTGAGATCGTGCCGGCGGCGCTGACGCGGCTGCCGCACGAGCTCAAGAGCCGCCTGTCGGTGGTGCAGCAATGCCGCCCCGAAGACATCGAGACGGTGCGCCAGATCTATGGCAATGCCGAGATCGCTTCCGAACTGCAGACCTTCTTTACCGATCTTCCCAAACGCATGGCCCAAAGCCATTTGGTGATCGCCCGCTCCGGCGCGGGGACCGTGGCCGAGCTGATGGCGATCGGACGTCCCGCCATCCTGGTGCCCTTGCCCGGCGCGCTGGACGACAACCAGACACCCAATGCCGATATCCTGGTACGGGCCGATGCCGGCTGGTGTGTGCCTCAGGCCGAACTGACCCCGGATTTTCTCGCCCAGATGCTGAGCAGGATTTTCACCGAGCCTGCGGATTTGTCCCGGCGCGCCGCGGCGGCTCATGCCTTGGCCACGCCCCAGGCGGCCGAAAAACTCGCCGATGTGGTGGAAAGCCTCGCCGACAGGAGGGCCGCCTGATGGCCACACCGACGCCCATTGGGGTCACCACCCGCGTGCCCTTGGATATCGGCGCCATCCATTTCATCGGCATTGGTGGCATCGGCATGAGCGGCATCGCCGAGATCATGCACAATCTAGGCTACAGGGTTCAGGGCAGCGACGCTGCGGAAAGCGCCAATGTCCGGCGGTTGCGCACCATGGGGATCACGGTGCATGTGGGGCACAATCCCGCCAATCTCGCCGACGCCCATGCCGTGGTCTATTCCTCGGCGGTGAAGCCGGGCAATGTGGAATTCGATGCGGCGCGCGCCTTGTCGCTGCCCTTGGTGCGCCGGGCCGAGATGCTGGCCGAGATCATGCGGCTCAGGTCCTGCATCGCCATTGCCGGCACCAATGGCAAGACCACGACCACCACCCTGGTCGCCTCGCTGCTGGACGCCGGCGGCATGGATCCGACCGTGGTCAATGGCGGCATCATCAATGCCTATGGCACCAATGCGCGGCTTGGCGCCGGCGAATGGGTGGTGGTGGAGGCGGACGAAAGCGACGGCACGTTCCTGCGCCTGCCTGCCACCGTTGCGGTGGTGACCAATGCCGATCCCGATCACCTGGATTACTACGGCACCTTCGACAATATGCGCGACGCCTTTCAGCGCTTTGTCGAGAATGTGCCCTTCTACGGTTTTGCGGTGCTCTGCATCGACCATCCCGAAGTGCAGGCCATGGTGGGACGCATCACCGACCGCCGCATCATCACCTATGGCTTTTCGCCCCAGGCTGATGCCCGCGCCGTCAATGTGCGTTTTTCCGAAGGCGCCTCGCATTTCGATTGCGTCTTCACCGACCGCCGTACCGGCACCGAGACGCGGCTGGATGGCATGAGCCTGCCCATGCCGGGCGAGCATAATGTGCAGAATGCCATGGCGGCGATTGTGGTGGCGCGGGAATTGGGCGTGCCGAACGCCGTTATCAAGAAAGGCCTGGGAGAATTCCGCGGCGTCGGCCGGCGCTTCACCAAGGTGGGCGAAGTCAATGGCGCCGCCATCATCGACGACTATGCCCACAATCCCTTCAAGATCGCGGCGGCGTTGCGCGCCGCCCGCCAGGCCTACAAAGGTCCGGTTGTGGCGGTGGTGCAGCCGCACCGCTATACGCGGCTGCGCGACACGTTCGAGCAGTTCGCCACCTGTCTCAATGATGCCGATGTGGCGGTGATCGCCCCGGTCTATGCCGCAGGCGAGGCTCCGATCGAAGGCATCAACCGCGACAGCTATGCCGAGGCCCTGCGTGCCCATGGCCATCGCAATGTCATCACCATCGAAGGCGAAGACGAACTGGCCGCGGTGGTAGCACCTTACGCGAAGCCCGGCGCGGTCATTATCGGCACCGGCGCCGGCTCCATCACCAGCTGGATGAACAACCTGCAGAAGAGACTGGAGGGCCTGGCGTGACGATGACCGCCTCTCCCGCTTGCGACATGCTTCCGCCGGTGCGTGGTTCGCTGGTGCGCGGCGCGCCGCTCAAGGACCTGGTATGGTTCCGTGCCGGTGGAGCTGCAGAAATTCTGTTCCGTCCTGCCGATGCGGAAGACCTGGCCGCCTTTCTTGCCGCAAGGCCCGCCGGCTTGCCTGTCTCGGTGATCGGCGTGGGCTCCAATCTCCTGGTGCGCGATGGCGGCATTCCGGGCGTGGTGGTGCGGCTGTCCTCGACCTTTGGCAAGATCGAAGCGAGTGGTACCCGGGTATGCGCGGGTGCCGCGGCGCTGGATGGCGCGGTAGCGCGGGCCGCGGCCGATGCCGGCATTGCCGGTCTGGAATTCCTGCGCGGCGTGCCGGGCACCATCGGCGGGGCGCTGAAAATGAATGCCGGCTGCTATGGCAGCGAGGTCAAGGACGTCTTTGTCGAAGCCACCGCCATCGATGGAAAAGGCAATGAAATCAAGCTTTCCAGCGCCGAGATGGGCTTCGAATACCGCAAAGCGCGCGCCGCCGGTGACGATCTGATCTTTGTCGAAGCGGTGTTCGAAGGCCGCAAGGATGCTCCCGCCGCCATCCGCGCGCGGATGGAGGAACTCTCTGCCAATCGCGAAGCCAGCCAGCCGATCAAGTCCAAGACTGGCGGTTCGACCTTCAAGAATCCGCCGGGTCACAAAGCTTGGCAGTTGATCGACCAAGCCGGCTGCCGGGGCTTGAAGATCGGGGGTGCCCAGGTGAGCGAAAAGCACACCAATTTCCTGATCAATACCGGCGATGCCACGGCCGCCGACCTGGAAGCCTTGGGCGAGGACGTCCGCAAACGCGTGAAGGAAAAGTCCGGCGTGATGCTGGAATGGGAAATCAAGCGGGTGGGCGTCGCCCCCGGCCGCGGAGCGGCCCCATGATAAAAGCCCGGTTCCGCAAAATCGCCGTGCTGGCAGGCGGACGCTCCGCGGAGCGCGAGGTCTCGCTCTCGTCCGGCCGGGGTGTGGTCAAGGCCCTGCGCGAGGAAGGCTATGACGCCCTTCCGCTCGACCCCGGTGACAATCCCGGCCAGCAATTGTTCGAGGCCAAGCCTGACGCGGTGTTCAATGCCCTGCATGGCCGGTTCGGCGAGGATGGCACGGTGCAGGGGCTGCTCGAACTGATGCGCATCCCCTATACCCATTCCGGGGTACTGGCCTCGGCCCTGGCCATGCATAAAGAGCGCACCAAGGACGTCTATCGTGCCGCCGGCCTGCCGGTGGTCAAATCCATTGTGACCGACCGGCATGCCGTGGCGGGCGCGCACCTGATGGAACCGCCTTATGTCATCAAGCCGGTGAATGAAGGTTCTTCCGTCGGCATCTATATCATCCGCAAGGGCGACAACCGTCCGCCGGCGGCGTTGGGCAGCGAAAAATGGAATCTCTCCAATGAGATGATGGTGGAGGAATTCGTTCCCGGACGCGAATTGACCGTGTCGGTGATGGGCGACCGCGCGTTGGGGGTGACGGAGATCACCACCGATTTCGAATTCTATGACTATGAAGCCAAATACGCTCCCGGCGGCTCGCGGCACGTCCTGCCGGCCCAGATCCCGCAAAAGGCAACGCAAGAAGCCATGGAGTTGGCGGTCGCGGCCCATAAGGCGCTGGGATGCCGGGGAGTCACGCGCACCGATTTCCGCTATGACGATACGGGGCCGAAGCACCGTATGATTCTGTTGGAGACCAATACCCAGCCGGGCATGACCCCCACCTCGCTGGTGCCGGAACAGGCCGCCCTGGCGGGCATGTCTTATGCGCAACTGTGCCGCTGGATCGTGGAGGATGCGTCATGCGATCGGTAAATGTGGAGCGCAAGAGCCGCAAAGCCGGTCGCATCCAGACCGTTCGCCCTGCCAGCCGTGGCCGCGAGTTGCCGTCTGTGCAACCGGGCAGCGCCCGTCGCGGCAAAGGTCCCGGACTCCTAGCCGGAATTTCAGACCGGCTGTCGCTTTTCGTGCGCCGCCCGATGATCGCCATGTGCGGCCTCCTGACCGTGCTGGTGCTGCTGGGCGCCTTGTTCGCCAGCGGCGTGATCGGGCGCAGCGTCCATGCGGTGAACCGGACCATCGACACCATCACCGCCGATGCCGGTTTCGGCATTTCGGAGATCCACATCACCGGCAACCGGCGCACACCCTACAACCAGGTGCTGGAAGTGCTGGGCATGAAACCCGGCCAGTCGATCTTCAGTGCCGATGTCTGGCAGGCGCGCAACCGCCTGGCCCATTTGGAATGGATCGCCTCCGCCGAGGTTCATCGCCGTTATCCCGATGCCATTTTTGTCACTTTGGTGGAAAAGCGTCCTTTTGCATTATGGCAGTCGCCTGCCGACGCGCATGGCGAAGCTCCGATTTGGGTGGTGGAACGCAACGGCAAGCTGATCACCGCCCATGAGGTGGAAAAGTTCCGCCGCTTGCCCAAGCTGGCGGGCGTTGGTGCGCCGGCCGCCGCGGCCGACCTGGTAGATGCGGTGGCGACTCACCGCGCCATAGCCGCCCGCACTGCGCTATATGCGCGCCAATCGGAGCGCCGATGGAATCTCATTCTGGATGACGGGGTGGTGGTGCAGCTTCCCGAAACCGGCTGGCAGAAAGAGCTGGATGCGCTGGAACATCTGATCATCGACGGCGGCATCCTGGAGCGCGATGTCACGGAAATCGATCTGCGTTCTCCCACGCATTATTTTTTCCTTCTGAAAAACGGCGAGAAGAAGGATGCTGAACGAGGAAAAGAGACATGAACCAGACGGTTCGCTTGCGCGTAAGCAATGAAATTCCCGCCTACCGCACCGGCCTGGTATCGGCGCTGGACGTCGGAACCTCGAAAATCGTCTGCGTCATCGGCCAGGCCGAGACCGGTTCGCTGAAGGTCTTGGGCAGCGCCTTGCGCGAATCAGCTGGGCTGAAGGCCGGCACTGTCACCAGCCTGGAACAGGCGGAGGAAACCATCCGCGACTGCGTGGCGGCGGCGGAGAATATGGCCGACGCCCGCATCCAGAATGTGCTAATCGGGGTCAATTGCGGCCAGCCGGTCAGTGTCACCAGCCGCAGCGTGATGTCGCTGGACGGGGCGCTGGTCTCCGACCAGCATTTGCGGATCCTTTTGGCCGACGGCCGTGCCCGTGCCAAGCTGGACGGCCATGAAATCATCCAGTCCGCGCCCACCACCTATGTGGTGGACGAAGCGCGAGGGGTGAAGAACCCTTCCGGCATGTTCTGCCAGCGCATCGGCGTCGCCATGCATGCGGTGGCGGTCAAGCCCAGCCCCTTGCAGAACCTCAAACTGGCGGTGGAGCGCTGCCACTTGCATGTGGTGGGCAACCTGTTCGGCGCCTATGCCAGCGGTCTTTCCACCCTCACCGAGGATGAAAAGCAGATCGGTTGCACGGTGATCGATATGGGCGGCGGCACTACCTCCATCGCCGTCTTCCTGGAAGGCCATCTGGTCCATGTCGATGTGGTGCCGGTGGGCGGTTTCTCCGTTACCAACGATATCGCCCGCATGCTAGCGGCCCCCCTGGGCGCCGCCGAGCGCATTAAGACGCTCTATGGCGCGGCGATGGGAGAGATGGATGGTGGCGCCGACGTAATCTCGGTCGCCCAGATGGGCGAGGACGGCGACGATGCCGCGCTGCGCCTACCCCGTTCCATGCTCACCCGAATCATCCAGGCACGCCTGGAAGAGATTTTCGGCGAAGTCCAAACCCGCTTGAGATCGTCCGGCTTCGATGTGGCGGCGGGCCGCCGCACGGTGTTGACCGGCGGAGCTTGCCAGCTGGCGGGCACCAGGGAACTGGCGGCCCGCATTCTCAACAAGCAAGTGCGCATCGGCCGGCCGCAAGCCTTCCCGGGCCTGGCCGCTGCCTCGGCGGGCCCGGACTATGCCACAGCGATCGGTCTGATGATGGCGGGTGCCACCATGCCGCCCGAACTTTTGAATCCGGAGATCGCGATCAATCCGGCCAAAGAAAAGAGCGAGAATTGGTTATCGCGGTTGACCCGTAGGTGGCTCTAGTGATTCAACAAATGAATCAGGCGAATCGGTTGGGTCTATTGGCGGTGCCCGCCAAAGTGATCGGTAGCAATCGGGACCTGTCGGCTTCAGTCCGGTCCCTCATCGAGGAGTGTCAAGCATGGCAATCAACCTGAAAGTCCCCGAGACCAAGGAACTGCGTCCCCGAATCACGGTGCTGGGCGTGGGCGGCGCCGGGGGCAATGCCGTCAACAATATGATCGAGGCGGGCCTCGAAGGGGTGGAGTTCGTGGTGGCCAACACCGACGCCCAGGCCCTGGCCCAGTCCAAATGCAGCCGCAAGATCCAGATGGGCACCATGACCACTGAAGGGTTGGGCGCGGGCGCCCAGCCGGATATCGGCCGGGCCGGCGCGGAAGAATCGCTCATCGAGATCATGGAGCAACTCGCGGGTTCCCACATGGTATTCATCGCCGCCGGCATGGGCGGCGGCACCGGCACCGGCGCCGCGCCGGTGATCGCGCGTGCGGTGCGCGAGGCCGGCATCCTGACCGTGGGCGTGGTGACCAAGCCCTTCAGCCTGGAAGGCGACCGCCGCATGCGGGTGGCCGAGCGTGGCATCGCCGAGCTCCAGCAGTTCGTCCATACCTTGATCGTCATTCCAAACCAGAACCTTTTCCGTGTCGCCAATGATCGCACCACCATGGCGCAAGCCTTCGCCATGGCGGACGAGGTGCTGCATGCCGGCGTGCGCGGCGTGACCGACCTGATCGTGATGCCGGGCCTGATCAACCTGGACTTTGCCGACATCAAGTCGGTGATTTCGGAGATGGGCAAGGCCATGATGGGCACCGGCGAGGCCGAGGGCGAGGATCGCGCCATGCGCGCCGCCGACATGGCGATCTCCAATCCCCTGTTGGACGATGTCACCATGAAGGGTGCCAAAGGTGTCCTGATCAACATCACCGGCGGTCCCGACCTGATGCTGTTCGAGGTCGAACAGGCAGCCAACCGCATCCGCGCGGAAGTCGATCCCGATGCCAATATCATTTTCGGCAACACCATCCTGCCGGACATGGAAGGCCGTATCCGCGTCAGCGTGGTCGCCACCGGGATTGACGCGGAACTCATCAAGATGCCGATGCCGGACAAGGTCCGTACCCTGCATCCGCACCTGAACGTCCGCCAGCCGGTGCGGGTGCCGCAACCCGTGCCGGTCCCCGCCGCGCCGCATCATCCCGCGGCCAACCCCGTCCATGCCAGCGTGGAAGCGTTGGCCAGCCAGATCGGCATCGAGAAGGCCGCGGAAAGAGCGGCGGACGATTATGTGCTGGGCGGGACGGATGCTCCGGAAATCGCCGCCGAGCCGGCGCCGGCGGTCAGGTATCCCGCCACGGAAAACTATCGTCCGTTGGAACAACAGCCGATGGCGCGCCCGGCAGAAAAGAAAAGCAGCGGCTGGGGCTTTTTCGGCCGCAAGAAAGGAGCGCCCGATCTGCGTGCCGAACCTCTGCCGGAGCCGCGCGCGAGCATGATGGAGCGTCCCGCCCCTCGCGCCACGGCCCAATCCCTGCCGCCCCTGCCGCAGGCGCAGCCGGACGCGCCGCGCAACCATGCCGAAGATCTGTTCCCCGATCACAAGCGGGATGAGCAGTTTGAGATACCTGCCTTCTTGCGGAGGCAGTCGAACTAACAGCGCGCAAGCGCGCTGTCATCTTCGGCGAGCCGATCCATTGCGTCAGCGCATGGAGCGGCGAGGGAAGGGGATCCAGAATAAAAAGCGCGCCGCTGCTCTCACCGCATGAACCGCGAGAGGCACGCGGACTCCGGTGAATCGATAATGCAAGGGGCGGCCTCACCAGCCGCCCTTTTTCCTTGTTTTTCTTCCTCGGCGGTCCTGCTGATCGTCGGTCCCAAATAAAGTCTGTGGCCCGCGAAATCGATCGCCAGCGAGTTGTTGCGCAACAGGTCCAAACCGACAATGGCGGACGGCTTCTCTTCCAGATCGAAATAGGAAAAGACCGGCGCGTCGGCAATCATGGCGGACTGCTTGAACCAGGTCTTGCCCGGCAGCCGGACTTCGAGCCCGTCGGCCCGGACGGCCGGCGCCTCCTTGCCCAGCACATCCTGCAACAGCGCCGGCGGCGGCCCGTAAGACCTGAAACGGGACTTATGCACCCCCAGCTGCTCGGCCGCGCCCCAATTCAACATGGTCATGCTGGCGCCAAGGTCGAACAGGGAGGTGATGTTGCGGTCATTGAAGCGCGCCCTGAGATACCAGAATTGAATGGGAAATTTTTTCAAGGAACGCGGCATCAATTCCACTTCCGACCAATCGCGATAGGCGGCAGCGGACGTATCGGCGGGTGGCAGGAGCTTGAGTCGCATGGTGCCGCGATCCAGCACCACGAAATAGTGCGACAGGACATCCACGCCCAGAATGCCGTCGGGTTCGGAAGGTTCGGTATCGGGCAACACGCCCATGATGAGATCCGAAACGGACTCGCCCGCGATT
>DATBCP010000444.1:0-2551 GCA_036270435.1 Rhizomicrobium sp.
ATCGGTGAAGGATGAACTGGTGAGGCCCATTGGCGTCGGCGGCGGCCCGGCAGGCTGAGCCAGGCTGGAACCGAAGGAAAGAACAGTCAGCGCGCTGGCAAAAATCACAGAGCGGGAACGGGGCATGCGATCCTCCTCACATCGGGAGGCGCAGCAAAAGCGGTTTTGCAGGCAGAGTCCAGCGCGTTTGCCGGCTGATGGCCCCGCGTGGAACCGGTGGCTTTGGAAATCTTCCGGTTCACCGCTTGGGAAACAGCGTGAATACGTAATCCTTGGCCGCCACCTTGGTGTGGCAGGCAAAGCCGCAGCCCGGTCCCGTCCCCAAGGGCATGAAATTGTCCGACGCCGCATCGTAATTGAACTGCCCATAGCCCCAGCCGCCAGTGGCCGCGAACCGACTGCTGTCCTTCACCATGGTGTCGAGATCGTGCAGCGAGGACGGCACCAGGGCGGGAAATCCATCCTGCTGCTTTCCCGCATTCCAGTGGATCTTCACCATCTTGACGCCGTCGGGGAATTTCTTGCCCTCGGCGGGCAGGCCGCTTTGATACGCCGCGATCATTTCGGGATTGCCGACGATCACGTCGATGATGGCGTTGTTCTGGCTGACGGAAATGACTTGCCATTTCTCGTAGCCCTTGAATTCGGAGAGAGCGAGGCCGTCCGGTACTTTCACCGTTTCCTTGTTCTGTTGGGCGATCGCGCCGCCGCCAAAGACGGCGAGCGTTATCACGGCAAATGACGCCGCAATGGGAGCAACGGGTGCGCTTGCCAAAACTTTGCGCGACATGACGTGCCTCCCCGATGGAGCGGAGACCTCAGTGCCTGGGGCACAGAAAGCAACTGCCGGGGCATCAAGATGCCGACCGCGACGATTACAAAGGCGAAAATCCCCTTCGCAAAAGCAACAACTCGCAGGGTCGGCTAATGTTCCGCCGACCTAAACAAAAGACAAGGCAGCGACCTAACGTTTGAGCGCCACCAGGGCAAAATGGCCGCCTTGCGGGTCCTGAGCCTGCAAAATCCATTGGCCGCCAGGGACTTCCATGGGGCCCATTTTCACGCTGCCGCCGGCCTTTTCGATCCGTGTCTTGGCAGCATCGATGTCGTCGACATTGATGTAGTAATTCCACCAGGACCGGGGCATCGCGGGGTGCTTGTTCATCGTGCCGCCGATGGGGGCGTCTCCCGCGGCGAACAGCTGATAAGTGCCCATTTCGCCCATGGGATGGGCAGCGGCTTTGGTCCAGCCGAACAGCTTTTCATAGAAGGCCAGATCCGTTTCCCAATCGGTGGCGAACAATTCCCGCCAGCCGATGGTGCCGGGCGCACCGGGCGGCAATTGGGGCATGGGGCTGGCCGTCAGGCCTTTGGCGATAAGGAACACCGCGCCTTGCGGATCGGCCACCACGGCGAAGCGGATCACGCCAGGCACCTCCATGGGACCGCGATGGATGGTACCGCCTTCGGCCTGGATCTTGCCGGCCATGGCATCGACATCCTCGACCCCGATATACCCGTTCCATACCGGATGGGGCGGCGCCATGCCGTCGGGATAGGGCATCAGTCCCGCGACACCAGTATCGCCGACCATGAAGATGCCATAGGTCTGGCCGCCCTGGCTGTTGTCCTGATAGCTCCAACCCACTACGTCGCAATAGAATTTGCGCGACGCCTCCATGTCGCCGGTGGCAAGATCGTACCAGAAGAAATTGTTGGGCATTCCTGTCTCCTATCGCTGATCGACGTCGTCAAGGACGTACGCGGGCACCGCTTCCCGGCAAAAACGCCAAAGAAATTGTGCCGGATTTATTGCCCGGCCGGGAGAAAGATTTGTGACAGTGAGGCACGTCCGCGCAAGCGGCCAATCGGTCCAGTGGACCGATTGGAGTGCCGAACGCGCCCCGGCGAAGCCGATATACCGGCCAAAGAAAAGCCCCAGGACCTGTGTCGGATGGCGCCCGCGCGAAGCGTCTTGATGAGGAGACAGCGGAACGACCGCTCGACTGCCAGCCAAAAACAAGGAGCAAGATCATGACCGCCACCAACACCGTCAAGCTGCACCGGGTGCTCGCCGCCAAGCCCGAAAAGGTCTACCGGGCCTTCCTGGAAGCCGATGCCCTGGCCAAATGGCTGCCACCCAACGGCTTTACCTGCACAGTCCACCATCTGGACGCCAAGGTCGGCGGCACCTTCAAGATGTCGTTCAAAAACTTCACCAGCGGAAACGCTCATTCCTTTGGCGGGGAATATCTCGAACTCATCCCCCATTCGCGGATCCGCTATACGGACCAGTTCGACGATCCCAACCTGCCCGGCACCATCCAGGTGATCGTCAACCTCAAGCCGGTCTCGGTAGGCACGGAGATTCACATCGAGCAGTCGAACCTGCCGGCGGCGATTCCGGTCGAAGCTTGTTATCTCGGCTGGCAGGAATCGCTGAATCAACTTTCGGCGCTGGTGACACCGGAGATCCCTGGGTGAGGAGCGGTCGCCTGAGCGCCAGTGAAGGCGGACGAGCAGGTCCAGTGGAGCTGCGAGAGGTCCATAG
>DATBCP010000445.1:0-5145 GCA_036270435.1 Rhizomicrobium sp.
CTTTATCGAAAAGCGCGAAGGCCATCGCGCGCCGGAAAACCTCAACAAGGTTATCGAGCAGGGCATCGCCTTGGCCTTTGTCGGCATGGCGCACATCAATGTGAAGGTGAGGCTGGAGCTCGACGCCTCGCTCCCGACGATATTCATCGACAAGATCCAGATTCAGCAGGTCTTGATGAATTTGATCCGTAACGCCATCGAAGCGATGCAGGAGTCTGCCACAAGGGAATTGGCGATAACCACCAGCCGGTCCGGCGACGAATATGTCTCAGTGATGGTACGGGACAGCGGGCCCGGCTTGCCGGAAGATGTGCGGCGGAAATTGTTTCAGCCCTTCGTCACCACCAAGGCAGGTGGCATGGGCGTGGGATTGATGATCTGTCAGTCCATCATCCAGTTTCATGGTGGCAGCATCGAGGTGTCGCCACAGGAGGAGCCGGGAACGGCGTTCCGCTTCCGCCTGCCAGTGGACGAGAAATTCGCCAAACGGGAGGCAGGCGAAAAGCCCTGAACCCGCCGGCGTCCGCTTGGCGCCCTAGTTGATGGTGCGGTCGATGGAGTCCGGCTCGGCCGCCAGCACCAGGCGCACAAGGTCCGATAGGCTGGAGGCTTCCATCTTGGTCATGATATGGGCGCGATGGATTTCCACCGTGCGTGGCGAAATGCCCAGTTCATAGGCCACGATCTTGTTGGAGCGGCCTTGGACAAGCTTGTCGAGCACGCTGCGCTCCCTAGGCGTCAGGGAGGATAGAAGATCCTTTGCCGCCTTTGATTCCGCCGAGCGGCTGCGTGCCTGCGAGCCCAGGTCCATCGCCCGCCGCACGCTGGCCAGCATCAGATCGTCGTCAAATGGCTTTTCCAGGAAATCGATAGCGCCGGCCTTCATGGCCTGGACCGCGAGCGGGACGTCGCCATGGCCGGTGATGATGATGACCGGAAGATCGATGTGACGCCTCGTGACTTCCTCCTGCAAATCCAGCCCGCTCATGTCCGGCATCCGGACGTCGGCGATCAGGCAACCATGTTTGGGGTGGTCGTCGGCCAGGAAATGCTTTGCAGAGGTGTAGCTGCGAACCTTGAATCCTGCAACTTCCAGTAGCAGCCGCATGGAATCGCGAATGTCGGCATCATCGTCTACGACAAATACATAATCGTCACTCATGCCACGCACCACATCGCGGCGCGCTGCAGATTGCAATGAAAATCAGCGCCGTGATTTGGGGAGAGTATAGCCACCGCAAACCCAGAAGCTAGCGTGTACAGACGAGTCCGATTTATGAAATCCGGCGGCAGGCTTTTGATGGGCTGCAAATCTGCACATGGTTTGTTCGTGCATGGACAAGGTAACGCGCGCTTATAAGCAGCAGGATCGCGATCGGCACGGCATCGCAACATGGGGGAAATCAATGCTCTGCAAGGATGATAGCATGTCTTTGCTATCTTAAACGCGCCAGCAATCCATTTGAGCGAAGGAAGAGCTGATTCGACTATCCGGCAAGGGATTAACTATTCCCGCGGAAAATCAGGGTGGACCGGGCTGCCGGGCACGCTTCCTTCAGGCCACCGCGTGGGAGACACCCTCTGCCAGCGCAACGAACTCCTCCAGGTCGGTGATATCTGTGAAGGCCACCACTGTGGAGCCGTTGGGCAAGCGCGACAGCGACAGGGAGAGTGTCCGCCCATCCGCCCGCTTGGTCTTGCTCCACTCGCCGAAGCGCTCCGGTGTTGCGGAATTGACCCCGCAAGAGACAATGCCCCAGATGCCGTCATGTCCGATCCGGTCGGTGCATAGATTGGCGATCTCGGCGAAATGCGGCTGGCTGTTCAACTCGCTTTCCGACAATTTCCACATCCGAGCGAAGGGGACATTGTGCATCACCATCCGGCCATCGGTTCCGAAGATGGCGATGCCTTCATCCAGCGTGTCCAAGGTCGCCTTTTGCACCTGGGTGAGCAGGTTCAGGGAAGACTCGAGCTTGAGACGCTCGGTGACGTCCTCGAACAGGAGGAATACGCCACCCATCAGATGCGGATGAACGGCAATGCGGATGCTCGTACCGTTGGGCAGGTGCCAATATTCCTCGCTGCGCCGGCCGGCCGGGTCGAACGACGCCATTTGCGCGGCTTTCCATTCCTGGAAATTGCGCCGCTCCGGCAGGCGCCGCTTGTCGCGCAGGCGATCGAGGATTTCGCCATAGGAAGGGTGGCTATCCAGCCATGGTTTGGGCAAATCCCACAAGTCGGCATAGGCCTTGTTGCAGCTCACAAGCCGGCGCTCGCCGTCCAGCACGGCGACGCCGAAGGGGAAATGATCGACGACATCGTCCTGAGCGTCGCAGGCGAGCCTCAGCCTGGACGCCAGTTGGGCATTCTCGGTGATGTCGCAGGCAAAACCCGCAACGCCGGCACTTACCGGCGCCAAGCCCAGGGAGAAAGTGCGCGCTTCGCCTTGCACAATGACGGAGGTCCGGCCTTTCGCCGGCTGGCCGCTTTGCAAGGTCTTGGCGGCCAGGTCGCGCTCCGACCTTTGCAACATGATATCGGCGCCGGCGGCGTCTTCGAGGCTGGAAAGGCCGATGACGGAAAGAAAGCTTCTGTTCGCCCAGGCGATCTTGTTATCGGCGCCGCGTATCCAGACCGGTATGGGCAGGGCATCAAGGATCTCACGATAGTGTTCCTTGTCTTCGGAGGCGCAGTCGCGGTGGAAATAAAGCACGGCCCGGCCGGCCACCGGCACGCCGCGCAGGATCAAGCCGCAATTGCCACAAGGAACCGAAAGCGCGAACGGGGTGCCCGCATCGATCAGGTTGGCGACGGCGCGGATGACCTTGCCGGCCTGGGGGCTTTCCAGGCAGCTTTCATACAGCGCCTTGCCCTCACCATAATATTGCTGGTCCCGGCCGGGCCCCCTCAGCACTACCGCGCCCTGGGCCGCGCCGGTCAACAAGGCCTTTTTGAAGCTGCGCGCCAAATCGGCCGCCACCATTTCCCTTTTTGCCCGGCGCTTGAAATCGCGCAGTTTGGCTTGCAGCCACAGAGACCAGAGGGAAGAGGATATGGCGATCAGCCCGGCGCAAAACGCGACCGGCGCGGATATGCCGCTGCCTTGGGGTATCGGGTGCCCGATCGCGGTACCGATAACAGGCATAAGCGCATTCAAGGCGGGCATCAGCGACAGGCTGATATTCTTGGTCAGAGGAAACTGCCAAAACATGGCTCAGGCCTCAGCCGCCAGGCCGCGGAGAGCCGCCATGTCCCGCAGCACAATCTGATGCGAATTCGGGATCAGGACCGCGTTCGCGCTGCGAAGCGCGGTGATGGTCCGGCTGACGGTTTCGATCGTCAGCCCGAGATGGTCGGCAATGTCCTGGCGGCTCATCGGCAGGTCCAGGCGGTCGCCGCAGGATACGCCCATGCGGTCGGCCAATCGGACGAAAAAGGAAGCGACACGCTCGCGCGCTTTCTGGCAACCCAGCACGAACAGGTGCTGCTGTGCGGTCAGAAGATTGTCCGACAGGTGCCGCAGCAGGCGGGCGCGGACTTCGACATTTTCCTCGGCCAATCGGTCGAAACAGACGCGCGGGAAAGAAATCAAGGTTACTTCGGTCACGGCTTCCGCACAGACCGGCAGGTCGGGACTTGCGACGAACCCCATCAGGTCGCCGGGAAGAAGAAAGTCCACAATGTGGCGCCGGCCATCCGGCATATAGCGGCAAAGGCGCACGGTGCCGCCGATGATGCGATAGACCTGGTCGGCGGGATCATCCTGGTTGAAGATTGGCTCGTTGCGCGCAAATTGCAGCTTCACGCCATGGGACTGGATGCGGTCCAGAGTATCCGCCAGGCCTGCCGGCTGCTGCATCACGCCCGACAATTGGGAAGGGACGTAACGTCCATATGCTGCGGCGGAAGCCGGCGCGATGCGAGCGGTAGCAACTGCGATCGGCAAATCTGTCCCCCGAAAGATGCTGCGGACACAGGATGTGTTCGCATGTCGTTAAGTCTTATGGATTTCTCAATGAATTCAGTAGCCAGGGAATCCGCCTAGGTAGATTCACCTGCACGCCCGCCCGCGAAAGCCCGAGACGATTTATTCCGTACGCGGTATTGATTCGTCAGGAACGCTGCCTTTGTCTTGTCTCCAAAGGCATAAAGCGCCCCGTACGGAGGTATTGCGGGTGTGAAATGTCAGTTGTTTTCCCACGCCTTAGGCGGGCAAAACCGCCGCGCATACGCAATTTCCACTAGGTATTCTTTGAACAAAGCACCTGGCATCGCGTTGACAAATCGCAATGCGCGGATCGCCCACTTGTCCCATTTCTAGACGGCCCGCGCAGAATGTACGGGCCATATGGATGGGGCCAACAGAATGTTTCTGCTCTTGTCTTCCCTTGCATCTTTTCCCCGTGACCGGCGCGCGGCGGTGCGGCAATCCGCACCCGTTGCGGCTTCGAACGCATCCTGCTCAACGGCGAGGGCACACAAAGGCATTCGCGCGGCCACCAAAAATCCTTGGCGGCGCAATACGACCGGCAGCAACCATATTTCGGCTTTCGGGGTTTGGCGCGATCGCAGCCGCCGCGCCGTGACGCGCATCAACCGCACGGGCGAAACACGGTGGCACCGACTGCCGGTTGCGGACCAGCCGGCCGGCCGCAATGTGATGCCATAGGCGCCGTCATGCGTGTTCTTTTGATAGAGGACGACGGCGCCGCCAGATTCGGCATCGAACTGGTTTTGCGCGCAGACGCCATGTGGGTCGACAGCGTCGATCGCGGCGAAGATGGCATCGAGACCGCCAGATATTATGACTATGACGTGATTGTTCTGGACCTGCGTTTGCCGGACATGAATGGACTCGAAGTGGTGCGAAGCCTGCGTCTGGCCAAAGTCCTGACACCGGTGGTCATCCTGTCGGGCTCGACGGTGCTGGACGATAAGATCAAGGCGCTCAAAACCGGCGCCGATGATTACATGACCAAACCGTTCAGCGCCGAGGAATTGACGGCGCGGCTTCGCACCCTGGTGCGCCGGTCCAGGGGCTATTGTGATGCCCGCGTCTGTTTTGGGCCCATGACACTCAATCTTGTCGCCAAGACCCTCGAAGCCCATGAGCGCAAAATCGATCTCAGTGCCAAGGAGTAT
>DATBCP010000446.1:0-9552 GCA_036270435.1 Rhizomicrobium sp.
ACCCAGTCGGTGACCTGTTCGCAACGTTCAATGTCATGGCCGCCGTCCATCAACACTTCCGGCTCCACGATGGGAACTATTCCATTTTCTTGAGCGAGCGCTGCATATCTGGCCAGCGCCTGGGCATTGGCATTGATGCAGTTATAGCTGGGAATGCCGGCGCCGATGCTGATCACCGCCCGCCATTTGGCGAAGCGCGCGCCGAGCTTGTGATATTCCATGAAACGTTCCCGCAAGCCGTCCAAGCCTTCGGTGACGGTCTCGCCCGCAGAGCCCGCCAGCTTCTTGGCGCCCGCATCCACCTTGATGCCGGGCACTGCGCCGGCAGCCTCGATCAGCTTGACGAAGGGCGTGCCGTCCTTGGCTTTCTGGCGAAGGGTCTCGTCGAACAGGATCACGCCGGAGATATGCTCGCGCATCGCCTTGTCGGTGCGAAACAACATCTCGCGATAGTCGCGGCGGTTTTCCTCAGTATTGGTGACGCCGATCTTGTCAAAGCGCTTCTGGATGGTGCCGGTGGACTCATCGGCGGCGAGAAGGCCCTTGCCGGGGGCGACCATCTTCTTGGCGATCGTGTTCAGCTCTTCCAGGTTCATTTCGTCCCTCATTTGGTGCTTAACGCTTCCACGCCGGGCAGTTCCTTACCTTCCAGCCATTCCAGGAAGGCGCCGCCGGCGGTGGACACATAGGTAAAATCCTCCTCCACGCCCGCATGGGCAAGGGCGGCAACCGTATCACCGCCGCCCGCCACCGACAGCAGTTGGCCCGCGCGGGTCCGGCTTGCGACGATTTGTGCCGCCTGGACCGTGCCCTGGTCGAAAGGTTCGGTTTCGAAGGCGCCGAAGGGCCCGTTCCATACCAGGGTCCGGGTGGCCGATAGCCGGTTCTCAAAAGACTTGATGGTCTCGGGCCCCACATCCAGAGCCATTTCGTCCGGGCCGATTTCGCCTGCGGGAACCGTGCGATGGACCGCGCCGGTTTTGAATTCCTTGGCCACCACCACATCGCGCGGCAACAGGATCACGGCGCCGGCATCATTGGCCATGCGGATCACCTGGCGGGCGGTTTCCAGATGGTCGGGTTCGTAAAGAGACTTGCCGACGCTGATCCCTTCCGCGGCCAGGAAGGTGTTGGCCATGGCGCCGCCGATCACCAAAGCCTCGACCCGCTTCACCAGGTTTTGCAGCAGCTGGATCTTGGTGGAGACCTTGGCGCCGCCCACCACCGCCATCAGCGGGCGTTCGGGATTGCCCAGCGCCTTTTGCAGATGGGTGAGTTCGGCCTGCATGGAGCGGCCGGCCGCATTGGGCAGAAGCCGCGCCACGCCTTCGGTCGAAGCGTGCGCCCGATGGGCGGCGGAGAAGGCATCGTTGACAAAGATGTCGCCCAGCACCGCCAGTTCGCGCGCCATGGCGGGGTCGTTGTCTTCCTCGCCCTTGTGGAAGCGGGTGTTTTCCAAGAGCAGCACGTCGCCCTCTTTCAGGGCGGCGATAGCGGCCTGGGCTTTCGGTCCGATGCAATCGTCGGCGAAGGCGATCTTGCGGCCGATGATTTTCTCCAACGGCGCGAGCAGCACCTTGAGCGACATGGAGGGCACCACCTTGCCCCTGGGTCGGTCGAAATGGCTGAGGATGACGACCTTGGCGCCCTTGTCCGCCAATTCGCGGATGGTGGGCGCCTGGCGCACAACGCGGGTGTCATCGGTGATCTTGCCGCCGGCGACCGGCACATTGAGGTCGGCGCGCACCAACACGCGCTTTCCCTTCACATCCAGGTCGTCGAGGGTTCTGAAGGCCATCTGTTAGATCAATTTCCCCATCGCTACCGCGGTGTCAGCCATGCGGTTGGAGAAGCCCCATTCATTATCATACCAGGTCATGACCGAGACAAAGGTGCCGTCCATCACTTTGGTCTGGTCCAGGGCGAAGCTGGAGGAGGCCGGATCGTGGTTGAAATCCACAGAGACCAGCTTGTCATAAACCACATCCAGGATGCCCTTGAGCGGGCCGGCCTGGGCTGCGGCCTTGATTGCGTCGTTGACTTCCTGGACCGTGGTGGGCCGCTTGGCCACGAACTTCAGATCCACCAGCGACACATTCGGGGTAGGGACGCGCACCGACACCCCGTCCAGCCTTCCTTTCAATTCCGGCAGCACCAAGCCCACCGCCTTGGCGGCGCCGGTCGAGGTGGGGATCATGGACAGTGCCGCCGCACGGGCGCGGTAGAGATCCTTGTGCATCTGGTCCAGCGAGGGCTGGTCGTTGGTGTAGCTGTGAATGGTGGTCATCATGCCGTGCTGGATGCCCACCGCGTCGTTCAGCACCTTGGCCACCGGCACCAGGCAGTTGGTGGTGCAGGAGGCGTTGGAGACGACCAGGTCGTCTTTGGTCAGATTGTGGTGATTGACGCCATAGACCACGGTCAGGTCGGCGCCGTCGCAGGGCGCGCTGACCAGGACGCGCTTGGCGCCGGCGGTGAAGTGGGCGGATGCCTTGTCCTTGGAGGTGAAGATGCCGGTGCATTCCAACGCGATGTCCACGCCAAGGTCTTTGTGCGGAAGCTCGGCCGGATTCTTGATGGCGGTGACTTTGATCTTGTGGCCGGCCGCGATCATATACTCGCCATCCACGCTTACCTGGGCCGGAAAGCGCCCATGCACGCTGTCATAGCGCAGCAGATGCGCGTTGGTTTCGACCGGCCCCAGATCGTTGACCGCCACGACCTCAATGTCGCGGCGTCCTGACTCCACAATCGCCCGCAAGACCAGGCGGCCGATGCGGCCAAAGCCGTTGATTGCAACACGCAGTGCCATTCGCCTTCCTCCCAAATGCGATGCAACGCATCGCATAATTAAAAATTGTCACGCCGCCGGTTCATATGCTGTCGCTATGAACCCACGCGGCGACATAACGCTTTGCCCAACTGGATGGCCCGCATTTGCGGGCCATGACAGTTATTTCAACAACGTCTTCGCCGCCGTCACCGCCGCATCGGCCGAAATGCCGAACTTGGCATAGACGTCCTTGTAGGGACCGCTGGCGCCAAAGCTGTGCATGCCGACGAAAGCTCCGGCCGGACCAAGCAACTCCGAACCGATGTAACGGTCCCAGCCTTCGCGGCAAGCGGCCTCGATCGCGACCTTGACGGTGCCCGGTCCCAGGACCTGCTTGCGATAGTCTTCGGGCTGTTCCTCGAACAGCTTCCAGCACGGCATGGACACCACGCGCGCCGGAATGCCTTCGGCGCCGAGCTTGCCCTGCGCTTCCACCGCCATGCTGACTTCGGTTCCGGTGGCGAGCAACGTCACCTTGGCATTGGCGTTGCCGACCAGCTCATAGGCGCCTTTGGCCGACAGATTCTCGGCGGTGTGCGCGACGCGCAATGTCGGCACGTCCTGGCGCGAGAAGGCAATCAGGCTGGGACGGCGGGAATCCCGGAGCGCAAGCTCCCAGCATTCCGCGGTTTCCACACCATCGGCGGGACGGAACACCTTCAGATTGGGAATGGCGCGCAAGGCGGCGAGGTGTTCAATGGGCTGGTGGGTGGGACCATCCTCGCCCACGCCGATGGAGTCGTGGGTCATCACGAACACCACGCGGATTCCCATCAGGGCGGCCAGCCGGATGGCGGGGCGGCAATAGTCGCTGAACACCAGGAAAGTGCCGCCATAGGGAATGATGCCGCCATGCAGCGCCATGCCGTTCATGGCCGCCGCCATGCCATGCTCGCGGATGCCGTAATGGACATAGCGGCCGTTGAAATTGCCGGGGCTGATTTCCATCAGGCCCTTGGTCCGTGTGTTGTTGGAGGGCGTCAGGTCGGCGGAGCCGCCGATGGTGTTCTGCAGTTCGCCATTGATCACCTCCAGCGCTTTTTCCGACATCTTGCGGGTGCCGGCGGCAGGCTTTTCAGTTGAAAGCTTTTCCTTCAATTTGACCAGTGCGGGGCCCAGGGATGCCGGGACCACATCATTGATGGTGTCGTCGAACTCCTCGGCGCGGTGGCTTTCGGATTTGCGCTTGAGCCAGGCCTCATAGTCCTTGGCGCCGGTCTGGCCGATGGCCCGCCATTGGTTGAGCAGGTCGTCGGGGACGATGAAAGGCTCATAGTCCCAGTGCAGTTCCTTGCGCGCACCGGCTACCACTTCGGCGCCGGGCGCGTCGCTATGCGCCTTCTGAGTGCCTTCGCGGCCCGGCATGCCGAAGCCGATGATGGTGCGGCAGGCGATCATAACGGGTGCGTCGGATTTCTGCGCTTTCTGCAGGGCGCGGAAGATGTCGGCCGCATCGTGGCCGTCGCAACTGTCGACCGTCCAGCCCGCGGCCTTGAAACGTTCCGCCTGGTTGGTGGAATCCGACAGCGCGATCGAACCGTCGATGGTGATGTTGTTGTGGTCCCACAAGACGATCAGGTTGGACAGCTTGAGATGGCCGGCCAGGGTGATGGCTTCGTGGCTGATGCCTTCCATCAGGTCGCCGTCGCTGGCGATGACGTAGGTCTTGTGGTTGACCAGGCCTTCGCCGAAACGGGCATTGAGGAGGCGTTCCGCCAGCGCCATGCCCACCGCATTGGCAATGCCCTGGCCCAGAGGGCCGGTGGTGGTCTCGATGCCGGGCAGGTCGCCATGCTCAGGATGGCCCGCCGTGGGACTGCCGACTTTGCGGAAGTGCTTGAGGTCGTCGAGGGTGATTTCGGGATAGCCGGTCAGCCAGAGCAGCGAATAGAGCAGCATCGAGCCGTGCCCGGCCGACAGGACGAAACGATCCCGGTCGGGCCAGCCGGGCCGGGCGGCGTCGAATTTGAGGAAACGGGAGAACAGGACGGTGGCCACATCGGCCATGCCCATCGGCAGGCCGGGATGACCGGATTTGGCGGTTTCCACCGCGTCCATGGAAAGCACCCGGATGACATTGGCCAGGCGTCGAATGTGGTTTTGGTCAGGGGAGGCCTGATCGGGCGCGGTCATGGGAGTTTCCCGGCTGGGTGATAGCTGGCCTTAGCGAGCGGCTGGCGCCCCCGTCAAGGCCTGTGGCTATGATGGCAACGCGTATCGGTTGACCCGATTTCCCTCGCCAGTGCCGCGGGTGCGAAATTCGCAATCTCCTGATATCGATGATTGGCGAATTTGGGACCCGAAACGGCACTGGATTCAATGATTTCTTCGGCGTCCGCGATCCCGCAATCCGCGAATCTGCCGATATCGTGTTCTTGCGGATTGCGGAATCGGGACGCGAGGGCCTAAGGTCTTGAGGTGTTTGGGGGCGATTGAGCGATGAGGTGCGCATGAGCCGACTGGATTTGGCGCAAAGCCGCTTTCAGGCAGCCCTTGAAGCCCTGGAAAATACCGTGGCTTCGGTAGGGGAAAACCTGGATGCGGCCGCCAAACTGCCTGAGCGTATCGCCGAATTGGAGGCCGAACGCGAAAAATTGCTCGCCCGCATCGCGGAACTGGAAGAGGAAGTCAGCGCTCTCTCGGGCCTGACGGAAGAAGTGGAAGGCCGGCTGGACGGCGCCATTGGAGAGATTCGCGCCGCCTTGGCGCGCTAGAGCGAAAGAATGCGCCCATGCCCCTGGTAAATGTGATGGTCAATGGCCGCGCCTATACCATTGCTTGCGATGAAGGCGAGGAGGGGCATCTCAAGGAACTCGCCGGCCATGTCGATGCCAAGGCGCGCGAAGTCCTGGCTTCGGTGGGGCAAGTCGGCGATGTCCGCATGCTGCTGATGGCGGCTCTGCTGATCGCCGACGAGCATCACGAACTGAGCGGCAAGGCGGCGGCCGCATCGGCGGGCCAAGGCGAAAAACAGGGTTTGCATCTGCGCGCGGAACAGGCGGAAGGCGCGGCCGCCGATGCCCTGGAAAGCGCAGCCAAAAAGCTAGAAGATATTACCGTCCGCCTGGCGCACGCCTAGGCCGGGATCTTTTGCGTCGTGAGTTCGTCGCGCCTTCGCTCATGTACGTTTTCAGTACACTTCGCTCGGCGCTCCTGCTCACGCCGCAAAATCTCTCCGGCCTGGGTCTTTCCATGCGGGGCCTTCCGGTCCTACACTGTAAGCGGACGGTTACTGTTGCGCGCGTCAGGTTAGCGATGCCCAGGGGCCTTAATGGTACTCACCGGGAGCTGTCCCTGACCGGGGCCGTGGCCTCGGACATATGGCGCCCACCTGCACTGCAGGCCCGTGAGGATCCGAATACCAACGGCGTTTACGGTACCGTCCACCCGGCGCGCGAGCAGGTCCGGGGGACCTGCGAGAGGGTGGCGGTGCCGCGAGCTTAAGCGAGCGGCTCGGCAACCTCACCAATGGTAGTTGATGAGCGAGCCAATTCTTCCAAAAACAAAATCCGACCTCCGCGCCGCAGCGCGGGAAAAGCGCAGAGCGCTTGCGAACCCGGATTTCGCCGCTGCGATCGCGTGCCATGCCGATACGCTGCCGGTCGCGAAAGGCGCGGTGGTGGGCGGTTATCACGCGCTGCCCGACGAGGCCGATCCCGCTCTGTTGTTGGAGCGGCTGGTCGCGCTGGGGTGCCATGTCGCCTATCCGCGGGTGGCCGGCAAGGGATTGCCGCTGGAATTTCATCGCGTGCCGGATGGCCAGGTGATGGCGCCCGGGGCCTTCGGCATCCATGAGCCGCTGGATGTCTGGCCGCGTGCCGTGCCCGATATGCTGCTGGTACCGTTGCTGGCCTTTGATGCGTTTGGCCACCGGCTGGGCTATGGCGGCGGTTTCTATGACCGCACCCTGGCGCTTTTGAACGTGCCGGCCATCGGGATCGCCCATGCTGGGCAGGAAGTCGCCTCGATTCCGCATGGCGCCCATGATAGGACCCTGGACATGATCCTTACCGAGCAGGGCACCCGAAAATTCCGATGAGCCGCTTTTCATGAATCTGCTTTTTCTGGGCGACATTGTCGGCAAGCCGGGACGCGACGTGGTGCATGCCGAGCTGGGGAGGTTGCGCGACCGTCTCAAGCTCGATTTCGTCATCGCCAATGGCGAGAACGCCGCGGGCGGCTTCGGCCTGACCCGCGCAATCGCCGAGGAGTTCTTTGCCATCGGGATCGACGTCATCTCCACCGGCAATCATTGGGCCGACCAGAAGGAGATTTTGACCTATATCGACAGCGAGGACCGCATCCTGCGTCCCGCCAACTATCCCAAAGGCACGCCTGGACGGGGCGCCAATCTCTATCAGACGCCTGCCGGCAGTGTGCTGGTGATCAATGTCATGGGTCGCGTGTTCATGGATGCGCTGGACGATCCTTTTGCCGCGGCGGAACGGGAGCTGTCGGCTTGCGGCTTGCGCGACGGGGCCGACGCCATTGTGGTGGATATCCATGCCGAAGCGACATCCGAGAAGATGGCCATGGGACATTTCTGCGATGGCCGCGCCAGCCTGGTGGTGGGCAGTCACAGCCATGTCCCCACCGCCGATGCCCAAATCCTGCCGGGTGGAACCGCCTTCCAGGCCGATGCCGGCGCCTGCGCCGATTACGACTCCGTGATCGGCATGGAGAAGACCGAGCCGGTACAGCGCTTTGTGCGCAAGCTGTCCACGCAGCGTTATACGCCGGCGACGGGACCTGCGACCTTGTGCGCGGTGTTTGTGCAGACGGCTGGCAATGGTCTCACCACGCGGATCGAGCCGGTGAGGGTCGGCGGGCGGTTGAAGCCGGCGCTGCCGGAACTGTGAAGCCGCGTGATGCGACGGGCTGCGGCCGGCTCAGCCTGTCAGCGAGGAGCCTTTGCCAGCCACAACTTCTTCAGCCGGGCGAGGGTCAGATCGTTATTGGACGACAGTTCCAGCCGGGATTCAAATTTGACGCCGATATCCAACCCCTTGTTCCAGACCAATCGGCAGTCATAGGCCACGCCTTCGCGAATGGCGATCAGGTAAAATCGCTCCGGAAGCTGCGGCAGCTGAGCTACCGTAATGCGCGCACCGCCACCGGAGGCATTGCGAAAGGTGCAATCGCAGGTAAAGACGCCGTTTCCATAGACGATCAGCCCTGGAAGCAACACGCGCCGGCGAGACGCGGGCCTGCGGTCGGGGGAATTATCGGGCATCACAAACATCTCATCGAGCCAACGATACGCTAAGGCGGTGATGCTGAATCAAGAGCTAAAACGGTGCTGCGGATGCAAGCCGGCCGCCAACCTCTTGGCGCGATAGCGTACCGTGAGGCGGCAATTCGCGCTGTGATTTTCCCATTCTTCGCGCCGCAACCAACTTAGTGTTAGGAAGAGAGAACTCTACTTCGCGTTCCTGGCTGAGGTTCCTGCCCTCCACCTTGTTCCTCGAGAGAAACTAGGCGGGGCGGGATTTTCCTGCAAGGGAGAACGCCATGGAACACCGCTTGCTCGGCCGAACGGCGCTCGAGAGTCACGCCGCGACCGCGCTCACAGCCAGATCCGCGCTATGCGCTTTGCCGTCCAAAGTTGCCGCGACGGCATGCACAGTTGCGGCGATGCGCACCGCGGCCTGAATTTCCTCGGCGGAAAGCCCGGCCTCGCGCAGGATCTTCTCATGGCTGTCGATGCAGACGCCGCAGCCATTGATCGCCGAAACCGCCAGACACCAGAGTTCGAAATCGGCCCTGTCCACACCGGGCTTGCCGATCACGTTCATCCTGAGCCGCGCCGGAAGCGTCTTGTAGTCCGGCGCCGAGGCGAGGTGGGTGAAGCGGTAATAAACATTGTTCATCGCCATGATGCTGGCGGCGGCGCGGGCCGCCTGCAGCGCTTCCGCGGATAGGTTGGGTGCGAATTCGGTTGTGATGGCGTTGATGGTGGTGCGCTCGCGCGAGGCCAGTGCGCAGGCGATGAAGGTGCCGGCACGCTGTTGTTCGGTGAGCAGGTTTTCCTGCGCCAGTGATGACAGGTTGAGTTTCAGGTCCCGCGCATAGTCGGGCAGGGCGTCTTTCAAGGTTTCGATGGACATGAGGGATTCCTTATGGGTCCGTCCATACGCTGTCGCTATGGACCCGCGGCGCACCACTACGTGCTGCGCCGCGCCGGGGATGACAGTTGTTGAGATGGTGCTCAGGCCGCCGTCTTGATGACCTCTTCGCCCTTCTGCCAGTTGCACGGGCAGAGCTCATCGGTCTGCAGCGCGTCCAGCACCCGGAGCACCTCGGCCGGATTGCGGCCCACACTCATGTCGGTGACATAGGCGAAGCGGATGATGCCGTCCGGGTCCACCAGGAAGGTGGCGCGCTTGGCGACTCCGGCTTCCCCATCGAGGATGCCGAGCGCGCCGGAGAGCCGGCGATTGGTGTCGGCCAGCATGGCGAAGGGCAGGGTCTTGAGATCGGCATGGTTCTGCCGCCAGGCGAGATGGACAAACTCGCTGTCGGTCGAGACGCCATAGATCACCGTGTCGCGATCCTGGAAGTCGCCATTGAGCTTGCCGAAGCCGGCAATCTCGGTGGGACAGACGAAGGTGAAGTCCTTGGGCCAGAAGAAGACCAGCTTCCATTTGCCCTTGTCGCTCTCCTGGGTGAAGGCCTGGAAGGCGTTGGCGGGGTTGGTGGACACCACGCCCTGAACGGAG
>DATBCP010000447.1:0-2627 GCA_036270435.1 Rhizomicrobium sp.
TGGAACAAGCGTTTAGCGAAGCAACGAAGATTCAGAGGACGGTTAGGACGCTTCCGCTTCTTCGCCCTCTTCCTCGTTGCGATCCTCGGTCAGGGAAAAGGACGGGCCACTGCTGGCACTCTGAGCCGGCTGAGGCTGGCCTTGCATCTGGGGCTGTGCGTGCTGTTGCTGGCCGGCATTTTGCGGATTCTGCGCCGCCTGTTGGGCCTGATACTGGGCCTGCTGGGCGGCCGTTGCCGCCATGATGCGGTAATAGTGCTCGGCGTGCTGAAGGTAATTCTCAGCCATGATGCGGTCGCCGCCGGAATTGGCATCGCGGGCGAGCTGCAAATACTTTTCGTACACATGGCTGGCGGAGCCACGGATTTTGACCTCAGGACCGGAGGAATCATAGGTGCGGTTGGGATTGAAGCCACTACCGCCGTTATTGCCGCCGCCGCTGTTGTTGCCGCCATGTTGCGGCCTGCGGCCGCCTCTGCGAGAGCGTTTCACTCTGGTCCTTCCTTGGCCGCCGGAACAGGCGCACGATGCGCCATCCAACCCAGCCGAAAATGGTTCGCTTTTGAGCCCCTGCCGGCCGCTATTTTTGCAAGCTGCCGGCCCAATCTGCGGTCGCCTTCACGGCCCGCAGAGAGATCATCCCCGATCCCTATGACGCGAACCTAGCCGAATGCCCGCGCTTTTCCAAGGAAATCCTCATGGTTTCCGCAAGATGACGCAGCGTGGGATACCGGATAAGTCGGGTGCCAACCTCACAATTTCAAGCGCTTGGAACAAGGTTCCCATGGCTTGCGCCTGGCCAAGGCCGATTTCCAGCAGCGCGTGGCCTCCCTGCACCAGAATCCGGGGCAAGAGGCCCGCCAGCGCCCGATAGGCCGAGAGCCCGTCAGGCCCTCCGTCCAGCGCGGCACTAGGCTCAAAATGCGAGACATCCGGGTCGAGTGATTCGATGTCGGCCGAGGGGATGTAAGGCGGATTACAAAAGATAAGATCGAAGGGCCCATCGGCGCTGTTCCAGTCCGCCAGCCTGAGCTGGGCCCGCTCCGGCATCAGGCGATTGGCGTTGTCGCGAGCCCATTCAAAAGCCTTCGCGGAGGCTTCGAAGCCGATGCCGGTGGCATTGGGCAATTCCTTCAGGGCCGCGACCAGAAGCGCGCCGGAGCCGGCACCCAGATCGGCGATCCGCAAACGGGCCTTGCGATCCGGCACGATACGCAGCGCTTCTTCGATGAGGGTCTCGGTATCGGGCCGCGGCACCAACACGCCGGGACCGACGGCGAAATCGAGGCTCCAGAATTCCTTGCGGCCGAGGATGTAGGCGACAGGTTCGCGCTGTTCGCGGCGCGCCACCAGCGTGCCGAAATCCTGCCCGGTCTTTTGCGCGTGATCCCACAATAGCCGCGCATCCAGGCGCGCCGAACCAATGCCCGCCACGGCAAGACGCTTGGCGGCATCGGGGACGATATCCTTCACTGTTCCGCCGCTTCGAATTCCGCCAGCCGGTCGGCCTGGTCCTGCGCCACCAGGGCATCCACGATCTCGCCCAGCTCGTCGCCGGAAATGATGCGCGCCAGGTTGTAGAGCGTCAGGTTGATGCGATGATCGGTGACCCGGCCTTGCGGGAAATTGTAGGTGCGGATGCGTTCGCTGCGGTCGCCGGAACCGACCATGCTTTTGCGCTCGGCGGCTCGCGCCCCATCCACCCGCCGGCGCTCGATGTCATACAGCTTGGCCTTGAGCAGCTTCATCGCCTGGGCCTTGTTCTTGTGCTGCGATTTCTCGGTTTGTTGCGCCACCGCGATGCCGGTGGGCAGATGCGTGACGCGCACCGCGCTTTCCGTCTTGTTGACATGCTGGCCGCCGGCGCCCTGCGCGCGGAAGACATCGATGCGCAGATCCTTTTCGTTGATCTGGATGTCGACATCCTCGGCTTCCGGCAGGACCGCCACCGTCGCGGCAGAGGTATGGATGCGGCCCTGGCTTTCGGTGGCCGGCACACGTTGGACCCGGTGGACGCCACTTTCGAATTTCAGCCTGGCGTAGGCGCCGCGGCCATTGACTTCCAGGGTCGCGTCCTTGATCCCGCCCAGGTCGCTTTCGGTGCGGTCCATCACTTCGGTGCGCCAGCCCTGCAGCGCGCAATAGCGCTGGTACATCTCCAGCAGGTCGGCGGCGAACAATGCCGCTTCATCGCCGCCAGTGCCGGCGCGGACTTCCACGATGGCGGAGGAATCGTCGGCGGCATCCCTGGGCAACAGCGCTATGCGCAGATCGTGGTCCAGCTTTTCCAGCGCCTGCTTCAATTCGGCGCGCTCTTCCTCGGCCAGCGCCTTGATCTCGTTTTCGGTGGCGGGATCGGAAATCAGGGAATCGGCGTCGCCAATGCGAAGCTGGGCCTGGCGATAGGCGCGCGCTGTCTCGATCACCGGCGCGAGCTCGGCATGCTCACGCGACAGCTTGACAAAAGCATCCCCCGAAGCGCCGGACGCCATCTCGCTTTCAATGGCATGAAAGCGGTCCAGCAAGCGGTCCAGTTTGGCGGCGGGTATCATTCCTTAAAACCTGTCATCAAGCTTTTAGCTTCTTTGGCAGCGAGCCGGACCTTCGTCCGGCGAAGCGCGAGCCGG
>DATBCP010000448.1:0-2706 GCA_036270435.1 Rhizomicrobium sp.
CTTGTCCACCGCTACCTGGAAGCGCGCCTGGCGGCTGTCATGCGCCGCTTTCTGCGCCGCCGCATCCCCCACCGCCGTCTGGTTCCAGATCAGGGTGTAGACGATCTTGGAATGGGTGGCGTCCACCGGCTCGACCGCCATGGTGCCGTGATAGAAGATCGGCGTGAACGGCTGGGCATAGGTGTAGGACAGCGGTGTGCGCGCCACCGCGATCTCCACGATCTTGTTGGTACCGACCTGGACTTGGCGCAGCGAGCCCAACTCGCCCTTGCCAGACAGGATGGTGCAGCCCCCGAGGTCCAGGAACTTGGCGATGCCACACCAGTCATGGCCGCCGATGCGCTCCCAGGTTACACTGGCCGGCTTGTTGGTGTCGGCGGTGAAGGTGAGGACGGTCCAGTCCGCCGGTTGCGGCGTTTGGGCGCCGGCGCTTCCCATGCCGAGCGCGAGCAGCGCCGATGCAAGAATGATCTTTTTCACATTCACTCTCCCTCTGGTTCCTCTAATTCCACAACCACCGCCTCGCCATTTTCCAACGCGATAGCCAGATCGCCTTTCCTGAGCGCAATGGCGTCCTTGCCGAACACCTCAAGCCGCCAGCCATGCAGGGCGGCGACGCCATCATCCTCATAAGCGGCCAGCCGTTCAATGTCCTCGGCATTGGCGATCAGGCGGGGCGCCACGTCGGCGGCCTCGGCCCGCAGCCGGAGCAGGGTCTTGAGCAAGTCGATAGCCGCCGGCGAAGGCTCACGCCGCCGCCGCTGGCGGTTCTCCACCATTGCTTCCTCCGGCGGGGGCGCGGTGCGGCCCTGCGCAATGGCTTCCATCAGGCCCCTGCCCAGTTTGGAATTGGCGAAGCCCTTAGGGACCGCCCGGATGCGGTCCAGACCTTCCGGCGTTTCCGGCGGATGGGCGGCGATCTCGGTCAGGGCTTCGTCTTTCAACACGCGGCCGCGGGGAATGTCGCGCGCCTGGGCCTCACGTTCGCGCCAGGCCGCCAGGGCCGCCAGCACCGCCAGGAAACGCTTGTTGGTGGTGCGGGGCTTGAGCCGCTTCCAGGCTTGCTCGGGATCGAGCTTGTAAAGGCCGGGGTCCTGCAAGGCGGACACTTCTTCCGCCACCCAGGGTTGGCGGCCGGTCTTTTCCAGCCGGATCTTCATCCATTCATAGATCACCCGCAAATGGGTGACATCGGCCAAGGCATATTCCAGCTGGCGTTTGCTGAGGGGACGGTGGCTCCAGTCGGTGAAGCGGGCGGACTTGTCGATCTCGACCTTGGCGATCTTGCGCGCCAGCGTTTCGTAGGATGCCGCATCGCCAAAGCCGCACACCATGGCCGCGATCTGGGTGTCGAACAAAGGATCAGGCAGCACGCCGCCTTGCAGATAAAAAATCTCGATGTCCTGCCGCGCGGCATGCAGCACCTTCATAATGTCGGGGCGGCGGATCAGGTCGTAGAAAGGCGCAAGATCGAGTCCCGGCGCGAGGGGATCGATGATGCCGTCCACACCGGGTGCGGCGACTTGGATCAGGCAAAGTTTGGGATAATAGGTCTGGTCACGCAGGAATTCGGTGTCCAGGGCCAGATAGGGGGCTTCAGCCAGTTCGGCGACAAAGTCCTGCAAAGCTTGGTTGGTTTCGACGATACGCATGCCGTTTTGATAGCGGATTCGGCCGGAAAACGGGGATTTAAGTCACCCCCTGCGGCGCTGTTTTTGCGGAAAAAGCGCGCCGATTTTCCGGATTGCGCCAATGGGCCCTTGACATGCAACTAAATGGTTGCATATTATCCCTCATGGTCGCCGATGAAGACAAAGTGTTCAAAGCCCTTGCCGATGCCAGCCGGCGCCAGCTGCTGGACCGTTTGCGCCGCAAAAATGGTCAAACGCTATCGGAACTCTGCGAGGGCCACGACATGAGCCGGCAAGCGGTGACCAAGCACCTCAATCTGTTGGAGGAGGCCAATCTGGTCGCCACCACCAAGCGAGGCCGCGAAAAGCTGCACTTCCTCAACCCCGTCCCCATCAACGAGATCACCATGCGCTGGATCGGCAAGTTCGAGCAGGATCGCATCCAGGCGCTCCACAATCTCAAGCAAGCCCTACAGGAGAAAGACCAATGATCGAGAAGACCGAATTCGTCTACACCACCTATATCACCAGCACGCCCCAGAAGGTCTGGGACGCGATCACAACCCCCGAATTCACCAGCCAGTATTGGGGCAAGAAGAACGTGTCGGATTGGAAGCCGGGCTCCAAATGGAACATGGTGAGCATAGACGGCACCGAAGTCACCAATATCACCGGCGAGGTGTTGGAAAGCCGTCCTCCCAGCCGGCTGGTGCTGAGCTGGGCGAGCCCGGAGAATGCCGGCAACAAATCCGAACAGTCGCGCGTCACCTTTGAGATCGAGGCGCTGGGCGATGTGGTCCGCTTGAATGTCGTTCACGACCAGCTCTGGGCCGGTTCGGAAATGGCCGGCGGCATTACCAAGGGCTGGCCCATGGTGCTTTCCGGCCTCAAGAGCTTCCTGGAGACCGGCAAAGCGCCCAACATCATGGCGATCAAGGGTTCGTGCAGTGCGCCGCAACAGGCGAAGGTGGCGTGAGGGTGACTGTCTTGTTCATCGTTTCAGCCAATCTTGTCATCCCGGGCGCGCCGCAGCACGTAGTGGTGCGGCGCTGACCCGGGACCCAACTTGCCGTTG
>DATBCP010000449.1:0-2230 GCA_036270435.1 Rhizomicrobium sp.
GACGGTGGACCCCAAGAGCGCCGAGATCGTGGTCCTGGCGCCGAAAGGCACCGACTATCCTTATTACGCCACCTTCGGCTGGATCGGCAGCCAGAACATGCCCGACGACAATAGCGAATGGCGCCAGACCAATGGCGGCGCGCTGTCGCCGGGCCATCCGGTGACGCTCACCTGGGACAATGGCCATGGGCTGGTGTTCACCCGCGTGATCGCCATCGACGACAAATACATGTTCACCGTCACCGACAATGTCGCCAATCGCGGCGGTGCGACGGTCAACCTGTTCCCCTATGGCACGGTGGAGCGCCAGTCGATCCCCAAGACCGTCTCGACCTGGATTTTGCATGAGGGCTTTATCGGCGTCGCCAATGGCAGCGAACAGGATGCCAAATATTCCGATTTCAAGGACCCCGGCACCGCGCCCAAGACGTTCGATTCCACCGGCGGCTGGGTCGGCATCACCGACAAATATTGGATGGCGGCGATCATTCCGCCGCAAGGCGAAAGCTTCAACGGCGCCTATCTGGGGGCCAAGACGCCGGCCGGCGTCGATGCCTATCAAGCCAATTACCGTCTGGGCGCACGCAAGCTTGCGCCGGGCGGCACGGCCAGCGTGAGCCACAGGCTGTTCGCCGGCGCCAAGGTGGTGGACATTTTGCGCGGCTATCAGGACAGCCAGAATATCGCCCATTTCGACCTGGCGGTGGATTGGGGCTGGTTCTGGTTCCTCACCCGTCCTTTCTTCTGGCTGCTCGACAATCTCAACAAGGCGCTGGGCAATTTCGGCCTGGCCATCCTGGCCCTGACCGTGGTCGTCAAGCTGATCTTCTTTCCGCTTGCCAATGCCAGCTACCGCGCCATGAGCAAGATGAAGAAGCTCCAGCCCCAGCTGGAAGCGCTCAAGAAGCAGCATCCCGACGATCCGCAGAAGATGCAGCTGGCCATGATGGAGCTGTACAAGCGCGAAAAGGCCAATCCGGTCTCGGGCTGCCTGCCGATCCTTTTGACCATTCCGGTCTTCTTCTCGCTCTACAAGGTCCTGTTTGTCACCATCGAGATGCGGCACGCGCCCTTCTATGGCTGGGTCCACGACCTGTCGGCGCCCGACCCAACCTCCTTCATCAACCTGTTCGGGCTGATCCCCTTCGATCCGCATGCGGTGTTGCCGCCCTTCATTTCCTTCCTATCCATCGGCGTGTGGCCGATCCTTTACGGCATCACCCAATGGGTGCAGATGAAGCTCAATCCGCCGCCGCCCGATCCGGTGCAGGCCAAGATGTTCGCCTTCATGCCGCTGATCTTCACCTTCATGTTCGCCACCTTCCCGGCCGGACTGGTGATCTATTATTGCTGGAACAACCTGCTGACGGTGATCCAGCAATGGTACATCATGAAACGCGAAGGCGTGGAGGTGACCTTTTTCGACAATATCAAGCCGAAGAAGCTCACAGCGGCGAATGACTGACCGCAAATGATGGAAGAGGGCGCCGCCGAAGCCGCGCGCAAATTGTTCGCAGGCGCTTGCGATTTCGTCTGGGGTGCAACCTCGGCGGAGAATCTGCCGCCGGATAAGCTCAACGAAGTGGCTTTCGTCGGCCGCTCCAATGCCGGCAAGTCCAGCCTGGTCAATGCCCTGACGGGCCGCAAGAGCCTGGCGCGCGTCTCGCAGACGCCCGGCGCCACCCGCCAGATCAATTTCTTCAACCTGGGCGGAAAATTGATGCTGGTGGACCTGCCCGGTTATGGCTTTGCCAAGCGTTCCAAAGCGGAGGCGGACAGCTGGCAGGAGATGATTTTCGCCTATCTCAGGCGCCGCGCGCGGCTGCGCCGCGTCCTGCTGTTGATCGATGCGCGGCGCGGCGTGATGGACGCCGATCGGCAGGTGATGACGCTGCTGGACCAGACGGCCGTGTCCTACGGGCTGGTACTGACCAAGGTGGATGAAGTCAAAACATCCGGCCATGGTGCTGCGCGCGCCGCCGCTGCTCAGGAAGCGGCAAAGCACACGGCCGCCCTGGCCGAGATACAGTTAACCTCTGCCCTTGCGGGCGAAGGCATTCCCGAACTGCGGACGCATCTGGCGGCTCTAATTTGACCCCCATCCGTCGCAGCTCAGGTCGGCTCCGCGTTCGTCGCTCGAATTGGTCCACTGGACCATTTCGTCCGCCTTCGGCGGACCGCTCCTCACCTTCGCTGCGACACCATCCCCCTCCAGCGGCTTCGCCGCGAG
>DATBCP010000450.1:0-11026 GCA_036270435.1 Rhizomicrobium sp.
GATCCAGCGCGATGAACTCGCCGCCCGCGCCGGCGACAAAGACAAGCCCGCCCTTGGTCGCCACTAGCCCGGAGCCCAGGCCGACACGCACCATCGGATATTTCCAGACGACGTTTCCGGTCGAGGCTTCGATCGCCTGCACGCCCTGCTCGGGCGGCGACGCCGCAGGGGCCGGTCCCGCGCCGCGGCCCAAATACAATTTGCCCTTCTCGTAAGTCACCGGCGCGCTTTGGGCGAAGCCCTGGGACGAGACATATTCCAGGAAAAACACCCCGCTTCGGGAATTGTAGGACGGCGCCTGGAAATTGGTGCCGCCTACCGCCGGATAGACGACTTGTCCTGCATAGGTCGCCATGGTCTTGCGATCGACGATCGGACGGCCCATTTTGTCAAAACCGGTGAACCAGTTGGTCTTGACGAAGGGCTTGGCCAACAGCATTTGCCCATTGGTGCGGTCGATCACGTAATAGACGCCATTGCGATCGGCATGCAGCAGAACCTTCTTCTGCTTGCCGCCGATGATCATGTCGGTCAGGACATAGTCTTCGGTCGAGTCCCAATCGTGATCGTCGTTGGGCGTGAACTGGTAATGCCATTTGATCTTTCCGGTGTCGGGATCGATCGCCAGCACGCAATCGGAATAAAGATTGTCGCCCTTGCGGGTCTCGGCATTGTAATCGGGCGCCGGATTGCCGGTACCCCAATACAGCATATGCAGCTGGGGATCGTAGCTTCCGGTCAGCCAGGTCGGCGCGCCGCCGATCTTCCAGCTGTCGCCCGCCCAGCTTTCATTGCCCGGCTCGCCTTTCGCAGGGATAGTGAAGCTGCGCCACAACCGCTTGCCGGTCACCGGATCATAGGCATCCAGATAGCCACGAGCGCCGAGTTCGCCGCCCGACATGCCGGTGATGATCTTGCCGTCCACCGCCAGCGGCGCACCGCTCATCTGAATGCCTTCCATCGTGTCGGCGGTGCGCACCTCCCACAATTCGCGCCCCGTATTGGCGTCGATGGCGATGAGAAGATCGTCCAGCGTGCCGACAAAGACCCGTCCATCCAGAACCGCCAGGCCCTTGTTGCTGGGATTGTTCTGGTAGGGATTCTTGATGTCCTGCTTGCGGTGGAAGGTCCATTTCGGCATCCCCGTATGCAAGTCGAAAGCATAGACATCGCCGGGCGAGCCGGAGACATACATCACACCGTCCACAACCAGCGGCGTTGCTTCGCTGTAACCGGTTGGACTGGCCGGCATCGGGCCGACCCATTTCGCTTGCAGCTGGCCGACATTGGCCGGGGTGATCTGGTCCAGGTCGCTGAAATGATGCCCGGCGTAATCGCCCCAATAGGTCAGCCAGTTCTGCGGCTCGCCGCTGGCGCTGACCAGGCGCCCATACGAAAGCACCGGCGCCGGCGCGTTCTTGGCAATCTGGTTGAAATCGCGGGCCTTCTGTTTCTGCAGGAAGGCGACAATGTCATCGACCTCTTTGGACGATAGGCGGGTGGCAATGTCGCGCGGCTGCGCGCCCCCGGCATTGGTGATGCTTTTCACATCCTTTTTGGCGAAGGACAGCCATTTCCCCTGCCGCGTTTCCAGCAGGATGTTGAAGCCGTCCTCGTCCCGCACCAAGCCATGAATGCTGCGGCCGTCACTGGCAATGACGTCGGCATAGTGGGGGGCGGCGCGGAAACCGCGGCCCGGAGGAAGCTGGTGCAGCACGCCGGTCTTGATCGCGGCAACCGGCTTGGTGCCTTCGGCGGAAAGGTCTGCCGCCAGATCCAATCCCCGGCCATTGACTTCGTGACAGCCGGAACAGCCGCCCTTGCCGAAGAACAGCGCTTCGCCCGCCACCGCATCCCCGCTGGCCTGGCCCAGGGGGCCGGTCTGGCCGGACAGGCTCTTTATGTAGGAGACCAGCCGCCACACATTGTCGGACGGCAGGCCGGAAAAGGACGGCATCAGCGTCCCCGGCACCCCGCTGCGGATCGTCTGGAAAATCTCCTGATCGCTGCCGCCATGCTGGAACGTGCCGGTGTTGAGGGCGGGTGCCCGCTCGCTCCCGGCCGCACCTGCGCCATGACAGGCGGCACAGGTGCTTTCAAACACCGCTTTGCCGGCGGCGGGTGCGCCAGCATCATTGGCGAAGGGATTGGCGATGACATCGGCGGCTGGCGCGGCGGGCTGGGCCAGGGCCTGCATGCCCAAACAGGCCGCGAAAAAGACAGACGGCCACAAGAAATGACGGGATTGCATCATGCGTCGCTCACCAAAGGGCTTTGGTGATTTACAGCCCCGCGCGACCTTGCGCCACTGTGTTGATGGGATTTACATCCCCTTCATGTTCTTGCGGCCGGCGCCCGAGTTGGCGGGGTCCAGGGCCACATCGGTGATCATGTCTTCCTGGCCGCCGACCAAGTCTCAGCTTATGAGAGGTTACTGCTGCGGTGCCTGGGCTTGGCGGCGCGGCGCATCGGTGTTCTGCATGTTGATGAGATTGTAGCCGCCCAATGCCAGCCGCACGGAGGGGCCGGAGGGCGCCTCAGCCGCCATTTCATGCCAGCTCATCGGCGCGGCATAGAGAACGTCGCCTTCGACGGCGTGGAATTCGCCGGCATTCTCAAACCGTCCGCGGATCTGGCCCACCTGCACAATCCACCATTCCGCAGGGCCGGGATGCATGTGACCGAAGGTTGAGCGCGGGTTGAAACTGTCCTGCGTCGGGCCGCTGCCGATGTTGAGCGAGCCGGTGCCGCACTTATTGTCCGCCGGGTTCACATAACCCAGCAGCGGATTGACGAAAAGATGGTCGTCCACGACCTGAGGGCCACGGGGCGCGCATTTTGCGATGCCATCCTCGAACGTGTTCCAATGCAGCCGGTTGGGCGCGGTGTAGCTGCCCGGCTGGTGCTGGAAGGACACCTTCACGACCTTCGCGCCCTTGGTGGCTTCGGGCTGTGGACCATCGGCCGGCCAAGCCGTCTTGTAATTGGTCGGATTGACCTCGACCCAAAGCGCGTTCTCCGTGCCGCCTATGTCGTAGGAAAAGGGCGTGGTCTTCATGATGTTGATGATCGAACCGCGCGTCGCTTTGACGGGCTGCTGCCCTTCGACATTGAAATTCACTTCCCCCGCCACGACCACGAACACGGTCGGCGTGTCGGGATGCAACCTGGAGCCAAAACGCGTGCCGGGCGCGGCCGAGTTATAGGTGGCGTCCTGTTCCGGATCGAGGATGATCTGCTGGGACCAGTTGCTCTGGCCGGGATGCATCTTTTTCAGGTCCGCCAGTTTCCACAAAGGACGCATCGGCGGCTTGTAGACGCCGCCTTCGGTCTTGTTGACCCACCAATATTCCGCGGGGCCGCGGCCGGCTGGCTGGGCGAGGGACGGAGGGGCAGCGAAACCGCACAGCACCAAGGCAATGCCCGCAATACTGCCGGGAAAGGAGGTGTGCATTTTTCGTCCCCACAAGAACGCGCCGCGCTTATGATTGTTATGCGATCGCTTCGGAAGCGTCGACAGTCCCTGTGCTGAACAACTGTAAGCTTTTCGAAAAGATCCATAATCCTCTCAATGGGCGGGACAGGCCTTCGAGCGATTTTCAAGCCGGTTCAACCCATTACGGCCCGGCCTGAATTTGCGGCCACCGACGAACGTGGCGATCATCTTCGCCCTTGTGTAGGGTTCCGCCTACATCTGTTTGGGATCGCAAATGCGCCAAATCTTTCCGGCTGGGCTGGCCATGTTTGCCGTAATAGCGGTGGTTGGCCTTGCTCCCGCCGCCCATGCGCAGGCGGGCAGCGATCGCATGGTCTTGCCGGACAATCTTGCGCAGGCCATGCCTGGGTGATCAAAGGATTTCCCAATATCGGCATCGTGGTCGGCAGCCTGGCCACCTTGGTGATCGACACGGGACTGGGCACGAAGAATGGCCAGATCGTCGCTGAGGTCGCACAGCGCCTTTCTTCCAGGGGCCAGAAGCTTTACCTGACCACCACGCACTATCACGCCGAACATGCGGTGCAAAACAAGACCGGGCCCTACTTCTATTGCGCGGATTGCACACCGCGGAGTTGGCTTGGCGTGTTGGATCAAGTCGCCGCGCTCAAGCCCAAAATTGTCGTGCCCGATCACAGCCCACCGGGCGACAACACGCTTATCGCCAGCGAAAAGAGCTTGATGGCCGATGTGCTGGCCCGGACTAAAGCCTTGAAAGACGAAGGCAAATCGCGGGACGAGGTCAAGCATATCGTGAGTGCCGAAATTCAGGCAAAATATCAGGGATGGACCGGTCTCAATCGTATCGAAGATGCCATCGGCCGGGCTTACGCCGATACCAACAAAAGCGCGCCTTGAAGCGCGGCAAGGATGGAGGATGATTTGGATACCAGCGGACGCAAAAAGGCCACCGACTTTCCGCAGGAGCTTCTCGACCTGCTGGATTCCTATGTGCATGGCGGCATAGGCCGGCGCGAATTCCTGGCCCGCGCGCAGAAATTCGCCACCGCAGCGGTGAGCGCCGCCGCTTTGGTGGAAATGCTGGCGCCCAACTATGCCTGGGCCATCCAGGTGCCGGAGGACGACAATCGCATCAAGACGGAAAAGGTCACCGTGCCCTCGCCCAACGGCACCGGCCATATCGATTGCTATCTGGTCCGGCCGGCGGCAGCGCGCGGCAAACTGCCGGCCGTCATCGTCATCCACGAAAACCGCGGCCTCAATCCTTACATCAAGGACGTTGCGCGCCGCCTGGCGGTGGCCGGCTTCATGGCCATGGCGCCTGACGGGCTGACTTCGGTGGGCGGCTATTCCGGCGATGATGAGAATGGCGCCAAGCTGTTTCAGCAGGTGGACCGCGCCAAGATGGGGGAAGACCTGTATGCCGCGGCGGTCTATCTCAAGAACCGGCCGGATTGCACCGGCAAGCTGGGCGCCGTGGGCTTCTGTTTCGGCGGCGGCGTGGTCAATAATTTGGCGGTACGAATGGGACCGGAGCTGGCGGCCGGCGTTCCCTTTTATGGCGCCCAGCCCAGTGCCGAGGACGCGGCCAAGATCAAGGCGCCCATCAATGCCCAATATGGCGAACTGGACGAACGCATAACCGGCGGGTGGCCGGCCTTTGATACCGCCCTCACCAAGGCCGGCGTTCCGCATGAAGGACACATCTATCCCAAGGCGAACCACGGCTTTCATAACGATACCACGCCGCGCTATGACGAGGCCGCCGCCAAGGAGGCCTGGCAGCACACCTTGGATTGGTTCAACAAGTATCTGAAGGCTTGATTTCGGAATCTCGCATGGATCTGGACAGACGGGTTCTGCTCGGCGCCGGCGCTGCCTTGAGTTGCGCGCCGCAAATCCTGCCGGCGGCGGCGGATCCTCTTGCCGGCCCGCCTCCGGTCACCTCCACGCTCGCCCACTACCTTGTTCAGGCAAAGCCGGCCGACATCCCCGAAAACGTCAAGCGGCAAGCCCGCCGCTCCCTGCTCAACTATGTCGGTGTCGCGGTGGGAGGTTCACGGCATGAAACCGTGGCAAGGGCAATCGCCGCGCTGGCGCCTTTTTCCGGAAAGCCGGAAGCCAATCTCTTGGGACGCCGCGAACGCGTCGACATCCTGCATGCCGCGCTGATCAACGGCATCAGCTCCCATATCTTCGATTACGACGACACCCACCTAAAGACCATTATTCATCCTGCAGGCCCGGTGGTATCGGCTGCCTTGGCCTTGGCGCAACATCGATCCTTCACGGGCACCGACTTTCTGCACGCGATCATCCTGGGCATGGAAACCGAATGCCGCATCGGCAACGCGGTTTTCCCCAGCCATTACGACATGGGCTGGCATATCACCGGAAGTTGCGGGGTGTTCGGTAGCGCCGCGGCCTGCGGCAAGCTGCTCGGTCTCAGCGAGCGGCAGATGGTTTGGGCCCTGGGCATCGCCGCCTCGCAACCGGTGGGACTGAAAATCCAATTCGGGTCCATGACCAAAAGCTTCCATCCCGGCCGGGCGGCACAGAACGGGCTTACGGCCGCATTGCTCGCGGCGCAGGATTTCACCGCCGACGAAAGAGCCCTGGAGGGCAAGGATGGTTGGGCCCAGGCACTGTCGCGCAGCGTGACGTGGCACGAAGTGACGAATGGCCTGGGCAGCCGCTTCGAAGCGGCGCTCAACACCTACAAGCCCTTTGCTTGTGGCATTGTCACCCATCCGGCGATCGATGCCGCCATCCAGCTGCGCAACGAAAACAAGCTGGACTCTCATGATATCGCTTCTGTCCAGTTGCACGCCAACCCCTTGGTGCTTTCCCTCACGGGCAAGGCGGAGCCCCGCACCGGGCTGGAAGGAAAATTCAGCATTACGCATTGCGTCGCCGTGGGACTGATCTTTGGTGCTGCCGGAGAGAAGCAATTCCAGGATGCGGTCGTGAACGACCCGGGTGTCGCAGCCTTGCGCCGGAAGGTGAGCGTCCAACCCGATGCAGCGGTCGACTCCGCCCAATGCGACCTGACCATCAAGCTCAAGGACGGGCGTTCCTTCAACCGCCACATTCAGAACGTGATCGGTAGCCTGAAAAACCCCATGAGCGATAAGGCGCTGGAAGCGAAGTTCTTCGATTTGGCGGAGGGTATTCTCCCCGCCCCCCAGGCGCTCGTCGAAAAGTGCTGGGTAATCGATAAACTGCCCGATGCCGGGGCCATCGCCCGCGACGCGGCGATCTGAGCCGTCCTATCTGCGGCGCGGCGGCTTGGTCCCTATTTCACCCTCGGGGCGGACTTTCTGCGACGCGTGCCCCGGAGATATGGAAAGATAGGGGTTGCTCAAAGTCGAAGACGCAATGCTGGCACCGGAATCAACCGGCAAAGCCAGGTCGTCGCGAATATCGGTCTCAACCACGGCGCTGTAATCGCTCCTGTCCAGCCATAAGCCGGTGACCGACCCGATCTTGGTCCCACCCAGGCGAACGTCGCTGCCGACGGTCAAGCCGGAAGCATCCGCCATCCGGACGCGCAGCGGATAGCTCCCAAGATGGCCGGTACCGGTGCGCTGGAGGAGGAAAGCCAGGAATCCGACAGCGACAACAACCACCATGGCGCTGAGGATCGTCTCAAAGACATTGCCGCCCTTGAGGGAAACTTTGGGAATTGGAAGCGCCATGACCATACCCCGGTGACGGCCCAAGGATATTCGGGACGATGGCGAAAAACAAACCCCGCAAATGCCGAAGGTCGACAAAAAGCAGCCTGTCCAGGGGCGATCACATCATGCTGCTGGAGCGCATCTCGCGAAAGAGTGCCGGCTCGGCCTCGCAGTCCGATTGCATCTGTTCGATCAGGGTGAGCACCGTCGTCCAAACCACCGCCCCTTCGCGATTCTGCCTGGTCAGGGAGTCGTTCAGGAAATCCAGCGCGATTTCGTAGGCCTCGTCCGGATGAGCCTGGAAAAGAGAAGACGCCAGCCGGTGCGGCTCCAAGCGAAAGTCGCGCATAGTGCGGTCCCCTGTTGAGATGAGCACACGTCCAACATCGCATGTCGCACGCCAACTTGATGTACGCAGAATCCCGCACTGGGCATACGCATTTTTACCTATCGGAGCGGTTCAGTGTCCGATTCCGGCACAGGCCGGCAGGAGAGCGATAAGGGATTTTCCGAACTGGTCCCCGCCGGGCTTGCATCGCAAAATCATGGGATGGAAGCCTCGGTCTTAAACACCGTCGACGATAGGGCCTTGGCCGAGGCCATGGTCCGCGTATGGGGACAGGAAGCGGCCCTGAAAGCCAGCGACAATGCCTGCATACAGGCTTTCATAGGAAATGAAGAAACCGCCCACAAATGGCGCCGGGTGATGATTCTGATCGCCGCGGTCTCCAAATCCGAAAACTAGCGCCCCCGGCCGGCCATCACTCAAGTCCATAGGCAAGCAGCACATTGCCGCCGCGACCGCCATGCGAGCCGTAACCCGAATTGACATAGAGCATCCCATCCGCGATCGCCGGCCCTGGCCCGATCATGGAACCGCCATGCGCTTTCACGCCGTTGGTGGTGGCAAAATCCCCGCCGGTATCCGCGCTCCACAACACCTTGCCGTCGCTTGTGTCATAGGCGCGCAATGCGCCATCGGCAGAGCCGGCAAACACCACGCCATCAATGACGCTGGGGGCCGCCGCCTGGGCCACCGTGCAACCGGGTCCGGGCGTGCAACCCGGCGGCGGTGGCCGCGCGTACCAAGCCCGCTGGCCCGTCGCCAAGGCCACCGCATGCAATCCGCCGGCATGGGCGGGATCCTGGATATTGGACACCGGCACATAGGCATTGCGGTCGTCGGCGGCTTGGCCCCAGACAAGCGCGCCAAAATCACCGGCCGCCGAAGGCGCGGCCCGATAGCGCCACACCACCCTGCCCTGCTGATCGGGATCGACGGCCCAAAGCGTTCCCGACTTCTGTCCCGCCAGGACGAGATCTCTGCCCTTTGCGAGATGGACAAGAATCGGCGCACTGCCGAAATCGGCGTCCGGACCGTTTTCATCCGGGCAGGAAAAATTGGCATTTCCCGGCCGCCCGCAACCAGGCACGAAAATGTCCTGTCCGACCTGCCGGCTCCAGCGGACTTGGCCCGTATCCAGATCGAGCGCGACAATCGCATCGGTCAAGGGTTGCGGGGGTCCGCTGAAGCCATTCCCGGTTGTGAGATAGATTGCGCGGCGGGCGGGATCGATAACCGGCGACGACCAGCTGCTTCCGCCGGACGGCCCTAGAAGCCGCCGGCCCCCATCGTTTGTCTTTAGAACCGATAGAGGTCCGCCGATCATCGCGGTCTTCCAAATCCGCTTGCCGGTCAATGCCTCGAATGCTGACAGGCTTCCCCGAAAGGTGCAGCAATCATAATCGCCGCTGGCCGACATACCTTCCTCGAAAGAGGCGCTGGGAACATAGAGCCTGTCCTTATAAAGAACGGGCGAGCCGGTCATACGGGTGGAGAGATGGTCTTCGACCCGCACTTTCCACACCTGCTTGCCGGTTTCGGCATCCAGCGCATAAAGCCAGCCGGGAATCGTGGTGAAATAGGCAAGATAGGATTCAGGACGCCCGGGCCAGCCGCCGACCACAATCGCCGTACGTGTCGGTCCCGTGGCCAGGAACGACCAGCGGATACAACCTGTTTTCGCATCCAACGCAAAAACGCGGCCGCCCTGGCTGCCGACAAAGACCCGCCCGCCGGCGACCGTGGGCTGCGACCAGGCATGGGAGGTGTCGGGAAAACCGAAGGCCCATTTCAATTTCAGCTTTGGGACGTCTGCGGCGGCCATGCGCGCCATTGCGCGCGGTTGAAACCGCCGGTTGGAGAGATCGACGCCCCAACCGGTCCAGCGCGGTTGCGCGGAAACATCCGCCATCGGCTTCTGCAAAGCGCACAGGCCGGCGGAGAGGTCCAAGGCTTCCGTCGTGAACGGCTTGGCGGTGACATATTCGGCCACAGCACGCATCTCGGCGGGATTGAGCCGCATCCCCTGCAAACGCATGACACCCGATGTCAGCGTATCCACCACGAAATTCGGCTGCAGCAGCCGCAAACTCTCCACCCGAGGCGCGCGCCCGGATTCGGGCGCGGCATGACATTGGGCGCAACTCTGCAAGAAAACCGCGGCGCCATCGACCGGCGCGGCGAGGGCCGCGCGTGCTGCAAGGATCAATCCAATTGCCAAAAGACCGGCGCACATTTTCGCTTTCACAAGCGGCTCCCTACCTTCTGGCTGCGAACAAACCTTCGCTTTTCGAAGCGTGATTGATAGAGTGACCCAGAGGGTAGAAGAAAAATGGGCAAAATCAATACCTTGTACGCAATCGCCCTTTTCTGTGCCGGCGGCTCCGGCACGTCCGCCCAAGCCGCCATCAGGGCCGAAAGCTGGGGGGTAACCGCGGACGACGGCCGTCCAGCCAACCTGTACACCCTGACCAATGCGCATGGCATGACGGTCCGCATCACCAACTATGGCGGCGTGGTCGTGTCCATCGCTGTGCCGGACCGGCATGGCGAAACGGCCAATGTGGTCCAGGGCTTCGACAGTCTGACGGATTATACCAGCGCGGATTACATCCGCTCAAACGGTCACTATGGCGCCATCATCGGCCGCTTCGCCAATCGCATCCGCGGCGCAAAGATTACTCTCGACGGCCGCACCTATGCGCTTGATCCCGACAAAAACGGCGACCTGGATCAAGGCGGCACGATGGCCTATTTCCGCCAGGTGTTTGCCGCGACCATGCGGAACGGACCGGAGCCCAGCCTGGTGCTGCGCCACACCGACCCCGACGGCTTCATGGGATTTCCCGGCACGGTCAAGGTGACAGTCACTTACACCCTCACCAACAACAACGTGCTGCGGGTGGATTATCGGGCAACCACCGACAAAAAGACGGTGATCAATCTGATCAACCATTCCTATTTCAATCTGGCGGGCAAGGGCCCGGTCGACAACGAGATGCTGCAACTATTTGCCCATTCCTTCACGCCCATCGATGCCGGCAGCATTCCTACCGGGGAAATTCGGGAGGCGAAGGGAAGCGATTTTGACTTTACGCAACCGACGAAATTGGGGCCGCGCTTGGCATCGGCGGAGCCCCAGATCGCGCGCAAGAAGGGGCTGGACCACAATTTCGTGATCGATGGACCTCCCGGCCGGCTGCGCATCGCGGCGCGGTTGAGCGATCCCGGTTCAGGGCGCATCCTGGAAGTCTGGACCACCCAGCCGGGCGTGCAGGTCTATTCCGGTAATTCGGTCCGGCCCAAGGTTGCGCTGGACAAGGGTTACGCGCCGCATGGCGCGATATCGTTTCAGACGCAGCATTACCCGGACTCGCCCAATCATCTCAATTTTCCGGCCACCGAACTGACGGCGCAAAAGCCCTTTCACGAGGTCACCGAATTCCGCTTCTTGACGGAGGCGCCTTGATGCCGGAATCCGGGCGTTTCGATGCGCGCGAAATCATGCCGCTGTTTCCCACTTTTGTTTGGAAGGCGGAGCTGAAA
>DATBCP010000451.1:0-1818 GCA_036270435.1 Rhizomicrobium sp.
AGCCGCGCGCCGGCGTGCGCGGCGGCCATATGCCCGGAGCGCTGAATGTGCATTATCGCAAGCTGATCGCCGAGGATGGCACCCTGAAGCCGCCGGAATTGCTCCGCGCCGCCTTCGACGCGGTCGATTTCGGCCGGCCTATTGTCACCAGCTGCGGCTCCGGGCTTACCGCCGCCATCCTGATGCTGGCGCTGGACGAGATCGGCGCCAGCGACACGGCGCTTTATGACGGCTCCTGGACGGAATGGGGCAGCCGACCCGAAGCGCCGGTGGAGCCAAGATGATGGTGAGCTTCTGATGGCTGCGGCAGGACATAAGCGCCGCATCCCCATGACGGTGACCTTCCTGGAGATGACCGCCAAGCCCTCTGTCCTGCCTCCCCCACAACCCCGCGGCAAGATCGCGCTGCTCCGCTGCGAAAAGCCGCCCGTCCACTTCTACCGCTATCTCTACGACACGATCGGCCATGACTATTACTGGGTGGATCGCAAGAAGCTTTTGCCGGATGCCCTGGCCGAGATGATCCAACACCCCCAGAACCAGCTCTTTGTTCTGTACAAGGACGGCAACCCCGCCGGCATGGCCGAACTGGACCTGCGCAGCCCCGGTACCACCAACATCTCCTATTTCGGCCTGATGCCGGAAGCGATCGGCAAGCGGCTGGGCTATTTCTTCCTCTACCACACCTGCATCAACGCCTGGCTGGAGCCCATCGAGCGGCTGACCATCAACACCTGCACCTTGGATCATCCCCGGGCGCTTCCCCTATACCAACGGATGGGATTCACCGCCTATAGCCGGGAAGAACGGTTCGTCGAATTGCCCTGACCATCGTTTCTAGGCAAACTCGCGCGCTGTTGCTTCACGCTCAAGGCGGTGCATGACCCAAGGCAAACAAAGCAAGGAAGGCAAAGAACTCACCTGGCGCGGCATCGCCCTGGGCATGTCGCTCACCTTCCTTTTCACCGCCGCCAATATGTATCTGGGATTGAAGGTGGGCCTCACCATCGCCACTTCGATCCCTGCCGCCGTGATCTCGATGGCCTTTCTGGGCCTTTTTCCCGGCTCCAACATTCGCGAGAATAACATCGTCCAAACCGTCTGCTCGGCGGCCGGTGCGCTCGCCTCCGTCATCTTCATCCTGCCCAGCCTGGTGATCATCGGCTGGTGGACGGGTTTCCCGTTCTGGACCTCCTTTCTCCTCTGTGCGGCGGGAGGTGTGTTGGGCGTGCTGTTCACCATCCCCTTGCGCCGCGCCCTGGTCACGCAATCCGACCTTCCCTATCCGGAAGGCGTGGCGGCCGCAGAGGTGCTCAAAGTGGGCGCCGACATGCGCGCCGAAAATCCCGAAGCGCGGGAGGGCTTATGGGCGGTGGTTTATGGCGCGCTCGCCTCCTCCGGCCTTTCCATTGCGGTCGCCATGCGTCTGGCCGCCGACGGGGCGCGAGGCTTCTTCAAGACCGGCGCCATGGCGGCGAGCGGCTACACCTTCTCTTTTTCGCTGGCGCTGGCGGGCGCCGGCCATCTGGTGGGGATTTCCGTCGGCCTCGCCATGTTCGCAGGCATCCTGATCGCCTGGGCGGGCGCCGTGCCCATCCTGACCGCGATAACGCCGACGCAGGGCGACCTGGCAAGTTTCGTGACCGGCATCTGGCGCGAAGATGTGCGCTTTATCGGCGCAGGCGCAATGGCGGTGGCCGCCGTCTGGTCCTTGCTGCGCACGATGGGACCCATCGCCGGCGGCCTCAAGGCCACGATGCGCGCGCGCGGCGGCGCGACCAATTTGCTCGACCAAACCGACCGCGACATGTCTTTTCG
>DATBCP010000452.1:0-4274 GCA_036270435.1 Rhizomicrobium sp.
CGCCGTGCCCAGAACGGCGCCGATGATCTTGTTCCACTCGAAGGAATCCATGGACGGGCAGCTCCCCAAAAGCCGGGTGAGCCCCGGCGAAAAGACGGGGGGGACATTACCCGCCGCCGTTCTCGCGTCATTGCGGCGAAGCGTCGCATAAATTGCAGGCAGTGTCTGGTTTTAGCGCCAATCCCGGCATACACAGGCGGGCTCGGGAACCTCGTTTCCAACCCGCCTGGTCATGGAAAGACACGCATGAACCCCATCCTGGTCGTCCCCGCGCGGATGGCATCCATCCGGCTCCCCGGCAAGCCGCTGGCGGATATCGGCGGGGTGCCCATGATCGTCAGGGTCTGGGCGCGGGCCGTGGCCGCCGGGCTGGGGCCCGTGGTGGTGGCCGCAGGGGAAGCGGAAATTGTCAGCGCCATCGAAAAGGCCGGCGGCAGGGCAGTGCTGACGGACCCCGATCTGCCGTCCGGCTCGGACCGGATCTGGGCAGCGCTGACGGCGGCCGACCCCGAGGGCCAGCATGACGTGGTGGTGAATTTGCAGGGCGATTTGCCGGCCCTGGACCCCGAACAGCTCAAGACCGTGGTGACCTGCCTGAGGAGATCCGGCGCCGACATCGCGACCCTGGCGGCGCCCATCGACAATGAGGCCGATGAAGTCAATCCCGCGGTGGTCAAGGCCGTGGTCGCCTGGGATGCCGGCGAGCGTTTCGGCCGGGCGCTCTATTTCACGCGCGCCTCTGCGCCGGCGGGCGATGGCGTGCTTTATCATCATGTCGGGCTTTACGCCTACAAGCGGGAGGCGCTGGAGAATTTCGTCGCCTTGCCGCCTTCGCCGCTGGAAGAGCGCGAAAAGCTGGAGCAGCTGCGCGCGCTGGAAGCGGGCATGAGCATTGCCGTGGCGCGTGTGGACGAGGCGCCCTTGTCCGTCGATACTCCCGCCGATTTGGAAAGAGCCCGGAAGATCTTGTCGTGATGCAATCGATTCAAAAGGCCAAACGCATTGCCTTTCAGGGCGAACCCGGTGCCTACGCCAACCTGGCGGCGCGCCAATCGGTTCCGCATGCCCAAGCCGTTCCCAAGCCGACGTTTGAAGACGCCATCGAGGCGGCGAAATCCGGCGACACCGACCTGGTGATCATTCCGGTGGAGAATTCGCTGATCGGCCGCATCGCCGACATTCATCATCTGTTGCCGGAGTCGGGCCTGCATATCGTGGGTGAGCATTTCCTGCCCATCCGCCATCAATTGCTCGGCCTGAAAGATGCGAGGTTGGACGATATCAAGAGCGTCTACAGCCAGGCGCCCGCCTTGGCCCAGTGCCGCAGCCTGCTGCGGACGCGCAAATGGACGGCGCATAACTGGTACGACACGGCGGGCTCGGCCAAGCATGTGGCGGAGCTGGGTGACAAAAGTGCGGGGGCCATCGCCTCCAACTTGGCGGCGGAATTCTATGGCTTGAAGATCCTCAAGGCCGATATCGAGGACGAACATCACAACGCCACGCGTTTTCTGATCATGTCGCGCGAAGATGAGCGCGCGTCCAACCGGGGCAAGGTCGTCACCACCTTCGTGTTCCAGGTGAAAAATATTCCTGCCGCGCTGTACAAGGCGATGGGCGGTTTTGCCACCAATGGCGTGAACATGACCAAGCTGGAAAGCTACCAACTGGGCGGGTCGTTCAACGCCACGCAATTCTATGCCGACATCCAGGGCCATCCCGACGATCCGGCGGTGAACCGGGCGCTGGAGGAGCTGGCGTTTCACACCGCGCGGCACACGATCATGGGGGTGTACCCAGCGCACCCATATAGAGAGGATATGCCGTAGGCATGATCGCTGGTTTCTCCGGCCGCTCGCACAAGCTCGCGGCGTCCCGGCCTCGCGGCGCGCGTATGCGATCGCCGCGTCCATACGCTGTCGCTATGGACCGTTCGTCGCTCGAAATGGTCCACTGGACCATTTCGTTCGCCTACGGCGAACCGCTCCTCACCCAATCCTTGATCAGGTGATGGGCAATGGCGATAACGACGGGCAATTTCATCTCGTCTTCGATCTTGTTGGCCAGGCGCGCGCGGGCTTCCTCCTTGCTCAGCCAGCATGCTGCTGCGATTTCGTGACCATCAATCTCAAAGTCGCGGCTTAGCGCTTGCGCATAGCAGCCCAACATCAGGGATGACGGAAACGGCCAGTGCTGGCTTGCGTGATAGCGCACCGCCCCGGCTGCCAGATTCACTTCTTCCCGCAATTCGCGGCATACCGCTTCCTCCATGCTTTCTCCGGGTTCGACAAAGCCGGCAAATGCGGAATAGAGCGGAAACGGAAAGCGCTTGTTGCGCCCCACCAGGCATTCTTCCCGTCCGTCGTCATGCCGGAAAATGGGCAGCATGATCACCACCGGATCGGTGCGGGGAAAATGTTCGGCGCCGCAACTGGAGCAAATACGGCGATAGCCGCCGTCCCGGCTTTCGGTCCGTGTCCCGCAATTGGCACAGAAACCGTGACGCTTGTGCCAATCCAGCAGCGCCTTGGCTTGGCCGGCGATTGCCGTGTCGCGTGCCGGCAGCATGAAAGCGGCGGCACGCATCTCCTGAAACCCCCCTGAGTCAGGCGTCAGTCCGAGCGCGGGCTCGGTCTCGCCCGCGAGATCAACGGCGAACAAAGGTTGCGTGCCGTCCAGGCCCAGAAACACGCTGGTTATGCCATCCCATTCCGCGCGCCAGGGCAGGAACCCGGCACGTTCTTGCAGAAGGAAAGGCCGGGTCTGCCAAAAGGGCAGATAGAGCCCCGCCACGGCTTGCGCTTTGAGCCAGGCGGGATCGCTGCGCCGGTCGCTGGCGCGGTCCAGGGGATTGCCGGAAAAAGGGATCGCGGCCATGGCACTCTCAGTAGCGACTCGCAATTTCCCCGTCAAAAGCCTATATCCCCGCCCGGAAGTCCGGTGCGGACGGACCTGTCGCCAACCCGGTCAGGTTCGGAAGAAAGCAGCCGTAACGAATTCGGTCCGGGTCATGCCGGGCTTCCACCTTACCCACAGCATAGCCTCTGCCGCGGGCCGCGACTCTATTTTTGGTCGCTCGTCCGCACGCTGTCGCTACGGACCGCGCCGACGCTCTATTTTTGTCGCTCCGGCTCGCGCTGGCGGTATAGTCCTGCCATGGCCAAAACACCTGCGCCCGCCCAGCCCTATCGCGTCCTTGCGCGCAAATACCGTCCCACCGATTTCACCGGCCTGATCGGGCAGGAGGCGCTGGTGCGCACCCTGTCCAATGCCTTTGCCACCGGTCGTATCGCCCATGCCTTCATGTTGACGGGGGTTCGTGGCGTGGGAAAGACCACCACCGCCCGCATCATCGCCCGGGCCTTGAATTGCATTGGCCCGCCAAATGCAGGAGAGGGCGGCAAGCGCAAAGAGCCCACCATCCATCCTTGCGGGGTGTGCGAGCCCTGCGTCTCGATCTCGGAATCGCGCAATGTCGACGTCCAGGAAATGGACGCGGCCTCGCGCACCGGCATCGACGACATCCGCGAGATCATCGAAGGCGTGCGCTATGCCCCTGTGGCGGCGCGCTACAAGGTCTATATCATCGACGAAGTCCATATGCTGTCCAAGCAGGCTTTCAATGGCCTGCTCAAGACGCTGGAAGAGCCGCCGCCCCATGTGAAATTTGTTTTCGCCACCACCGAGATTCGCAAGGTTCCGGTGACGGTGTTGTCGCGCTGCCAGCGCTTCGACCTGCGCCGCATCGACAGCGCGGAATTGGCCGCCTATCTGGCGAAGCTGGCGGACAAGGAAAAGGTGAAGATCGAGGAGGGCGCCTTGGCCTTGATCGCCCGCGCCGCCGAAGGCTCTGCCCGCGATTCCCTTTCGCTTCTGGACCAGGCGATCGCGCATGGTGAGGGCGAGATGATTACCGCCGAGACCGTCCGCCAGATGTTGGGCCTGGCCGATCGCGGCCGGGTGCTGGATATTTTCGAGAAGCTGATGGGCGCCCAGGTTTCCGAGGCCCTCACCGATCTGCAGGCGCTGTATGACGCCGGCGCCGATCCGCTGGCAGTGATGCAGGACTTGCTGGAGACCACGCATTTTCTCACCCGGGTGAAGGTGGCGCCCGCGGCGCAAGGCTTTTTCGACGGTGGTTCCGGCGAAGCCAGGCGCGCCGCCGAGCTGGCGGCCAAGCTGTCGGTGGCGGCGCTGACCCGGGCCTGGCAGATCCTGCTCAAGGGCCTGTTCGAAGTGCGCGATGCCACCCGTCCCATTTCCGCCTGCGAGAT
>DATBCP010000453.1:0-3152 GCA_036270435.1 Rhizomicrobium sp.
GCCTGCAGCAGCTTGAGAATGATATTTTCGACGTCTTCGCCCACATAGCCGGCCTCGGTCAGGGTGGTGGCGTCGGCCATCGTGAAGGGCACATCCAGGATGCGCGCCAGGGTCTGGGCCAGCAAGGTCTTGCCGCAGCCGGTGGGGCCGATCAGCATGATATTGGACTTGGCCAGCTCGACGTCGCCGTTCTTGCCGGATGAATTGATGCGTTTGTAGTGGTTGTGGACGGCGACCGACAGCACCTTCTTGGCATGGCTCTGGCCGACGACATAGTCGTCCAACACCTTGAAAATCTCTTGCGGCGTAGGAACGCCTTCCTTGGATTTCATGAAGGAGGTCTTGTTCTCCTCCCGAATGATCTCCATGCAGAGTTCGACGCATTCATCGCAGATGAAGACGGTCGGGCCCGCGATCAGTTTCCTGACCTCGTGCTGGCTCTTGCCGCAAAAAGAGCAGTAGAGCGTGTTCTTGGACTCGCCGCCGCTGGCCTTGCTCATCGTCTTCCACCGGGCCCTTTCGACCCTTACCCCTCAAGGGGCACTGACAGCTTCCAGCCTAGACGGCATTTGCTGCTTTGCACAATGCATGGAGGATGCCCGAAGCACCTCCACCTCCCAACATTCGACCATGCTAGGGCCGATGGGATCAAGATTTGTTTAATCCGAAAAGCGCCGGATTTTCCTGAGATTCCGGAACTTTAGCCCCAAAATTGGCATTAAGGCTGGGTTTCCGGTTCCGGACGGCGCTCCATGACCTGGTCGATCAAGCCGAAAGCTTTGGCCTCCTCACCAGTCATATAGGTATCCCGGTCGAGCATCTTTTCAATGGCTTCCACGGTCTGGCCGGTATGCTTGGCGTAGATCTCGTTCAGCCGCTTCTTGAGCTTCACGATCTCCTGGGCGTGGCGGGCAATGTCCACCGCCTGGCCATAAAAGGAGGCTGAGGGCTGGTGCACCATCACGCGGGCGTTCGGCAGCGCGTAGCGCTCGCCCTTCTTGCCAGCGCAAAGCAGCAGCGAACCCATGGAAGCTGCCTGGCCGATGCAATAGGTCTGAATCTGAGGCCGCACATATTGCATGGTGTCGTAGATCGCCATGCCCGCCGTCACCAACCCGCCCGGCGAGTTGATGTACATGTGGATTTCCTTCTTGGGGTTTTCGGCCTCCAGGAACAGAAGCTGGGCGGTCAACAGGCTGGCGCCGTAATCCTCGATCGGGCCGGTGATGAAGATCAGCCGCTCCTTGAGCAGGCGGGAATAGATATCGAAGGCGCGTTCGCCACGGGCGGTCTGCTCGACCACCATGGGGACCAGGGTGTTGTTGTGGAATTCCGTGGGATCGGCCATGGGGTGCGCCTCTTGGTTCGTCAGCGGACAGTAGCCGAAAAAATCTCCCGGCTAGGCTTAATATAGTGTTCCTACGGCCGATTGCGACCGTAAACCCCCAAGTGTCATGGCCCGCAACTGCGGACATCCCTGAGTGGCGACCGGCGGCGCCTAGCGACAGCGTAGCGGCGCGGGCAAATCGGTCCCGTGGGCCGATTTGAGCCCGAACGCCACGAGCTTGGGCGAATGGCAGATGAAGCCCGCGCTTATCTGTCAGAAATATCGCCACGCCGCTGGGTGGCCGGCTCGCGCTTCGCCCGCATCAAATGCGGGCTCGCTGGCCGGCCATGACAATTATCAGGACTTCGCAGGCTCATCCTCCGGATCCGCAAACAAAGTTTCCTTGTCCACCTTGCGGTCATTGACGGTCGCCAGTTCGGCGATGAAGTCCACAACCTTGTCCTCGAACAAGGGGGCGCGGATTTCCGCCTGGGCCTGGGGGTTCTTGGCATAGAACTGGAACACCTGCTGTTCCTGTCCGGGGAACTGGCGGGCGCGGGCCAGGATGGCGCGCTGCACTTCATCGCCCTGCACCGTGATGCCATTCTGTTCGCCCAGCTTGCCCAGCACCAGGCCGAGGCGCACCCGGCGTTCGGCGATCTTGCGATATTCGGCCTTGAGCTCGTCCTCGGTCTTGCCTTCATCGGCGGCCGTCTTGCCTTCGCGCTTCAATTCGTCTTCCACCTGGGCCCAGATATTGGTGAATTCATGCTCGACCATGGCCGGCGGCAGCGGGAAGTCATGGGCATTGTCCAGCGCATCGAGCACCCGGCGCTTCAAATGCATGCGGCTGGCACCCTTGAAGTCCTCGGCCAGCTGTTCGCGGACCCTTTGCTTGAGCGTGGCGAGATCGTCGACTCCCAGCTTCTTGGCCAGTTCGTCGTCGATCTTGGTTTCTTCCGGCGCTTTGACCTCTTTGACAGTGACTTTGAATAGCGCGGCTTTGCCGGCCATTTCCGGCGCGTGATATTCGGCCGGGAAGGTCACGCTCACATCGCGGCTTTCGCCGGCTAGGGCGCCGATCAGCCCATCTTCGAACCCGGGAATGAAGGTGCCACTGCCCAAGGTCAGGCTGAAGTCCTCGCCCTTGCCCCCGGCGAACGGCACGCCATCGATGCTGCCTTCATAGTCGATCACCGCCACATCGTCCTTCTCGGCGGCGCCTTCCTTGGCGACGTAGCTGCGGGCATTCTTGGCCAGCCGGTCCAGAGCCTCATCGATGTCGGCATCGGTGATGTCGGAGGTCAGCCGCTCGACCGTCAGCTGGGAAACATCGGTGACGGTGAAATCCGGCATCAGGTCTACGATCACCTTGAAGGTGAGATCGGCCTTGCCCTCGACCACGTCTTCCACGCTGCCAACCGGCTCGACCCGGGGCTGCAGCGCCGGCTTGAGTTTGTTGTCGGAGATCGCCTTTTGGCTGCCCTCATTGACGGCCGCCTCGACCACCTCACCCATCACCGACTTGCCGAACTGCTTCTTGAGGAAGGAGACCGGGGCCTTGCCGGGGCGGAAGCCTTTCAAATTGATCCGCGGCTTCATCTCTTCCAGACGCGCATTGACCCGGTTTTCCAGCTCGCTGACCGGATAGGTGACGGTGAACTGCTTGTGCAGTTCCTGGGAAAGGGTCTCGCTGATCTGCATCGTCGGGCTCTTTTATTTGGAACGGGCGGCGGCGGTGGCCGGAAACCCCGGTTGGGCGCCCGCTTTACCCGTTTCCCGGAATTGCCGCAACAGTGAGGCAAAGGGTTGTCCCAGCGGCGTT
>DATBCP010000454.1:0-4722 GCA_036270435.1 Rhizomicrobium sp.
TGTCCTGTTCGCCTATGCCGTGCATCTGCATGCCTGGCCGCTGGTGCTGGGTCAGGGTCTGCCCCTGCCGATTTACGTGCGAAATCTTTGGATGATTTATCGCGACCGCCGTGCCCGGGCCATGGCATGAGGGGCGTGAAATAAAGGGAGGATCGATGCTGCGCGCCTTTCCCAAGATGCTGATCGCGGTGATCGGTTATAATGCGCTGATCTTCGGTGGCGGCGTGATGGGCCATGAGGCCAACGCCCTGCTGGCGCGGAATTTTCCGGTGATGGTCTTTTCCGGCGACATCTGGAGGATTTCGCTGGGCGATGGGCTGGTCGCTTTGGCGCTGATTCTGCTGTTCATCGAGATCATCAAGGCAACCCGGACCAGCCGCCGCGAGATCCTCAATCACGCCTTTTCGACACTGACCCTGATGGCGGCGCTGGCGGAATTCATCGCGGTGAAAGGCTTCGCCACCTCCACCTTTTTCCTCATCACCCTGATGTGCCTGTTCGACGTGGTGGCGGGCTATACGGTCTCGATCGTCACCGCCAAGCGCGATCTGACGGTGGCGGCGCCGGGGCCGGAATAGGATCGAAAAGCCTTTTTGGGGAAAGGCTTGGCCGGGCCTTGCGGGCGCGTCCCGGTGCGTGTATCTCCCCTCCCCCAAGCGTAAGGACAGGTGGCCGAGTGGTTGAAGGCGCACGCCTGGAAAGTGTGTAACGGTTAATAGCCGTTCGAGGGTTCGAATCCCTCCCTGTCCGCCACCTTCTGTCCGCCATTCACTCCGGCAAATTGCACTTCGGCCCGCCGGTATAACCATTCATCCGCGCGATGCGTGCTCGCGCCTGCTCTTCGCGGGTGCAGCCCTTTGCGTCCGGCCGGCCATGGTCCCGTGCGCCGGATCCAGCGGACGTGGCGAACTCGGGACCGATGAAGTAACCGATGACCGCCCAGCGGTCCTTCTCCATGTTCAGCCAAACGGTCTCGCCCGCCGCCGGCTTATTGGCAAAGCGGGAGCTGAACTGCACCGCCGCATATTTGCCCTCCGGCAATCCCGGCGCGGTATTCGAATAGGTGACACGGAAAAGTCTGCGTTCCAGGATCGCGCCCAGGGGCTCGCGAACCGGAGCGATCTTGCTTTGCAGGACGGGGGCACTGATCTGGGTTCGGAAGGGACTGCCCGCACGATCCCAGCCTTTGGCGTAGTCGCCGCCATCGACGTAGAACAGCCATTGCCGGGCAGCGGCGTCCGGTGCCGGGGCGGATTGTGCGAAACCGCCGAAAGAAAGGCAGCCGCAGAGCGCAACCGTTATGCCCCAAGCTGACAGCCTTCCGACCATTGCAAAGACTGGCCCCCTGCCCGCAAATGCCTGTGCGCTCTTATCCCGCACCGCCGGCCGCGCTGGCAAGATTGAGGTCCGGCTGTCCAACCCCTAGTGGTTGGAATCCCGCGGATGACCAATAGGCAGCCTGGCAACGGGCTCTTATCGGAGCCGAAGGAGTGGTGGATGACAGGCTTAAGGCTTCGTCACACCAGGATAAAGCTCTTGCGTTAAGCATAGTCCTACAAGAAGGTTGCCGAGGGGCAGCGGACTGGGCGGAATGGCGGGATGAGGGCGAAAGCGTTTTCCTATACGGACGCATCCGGCGATGCGGCGTCCACCGACATCTATGACTTGATGCGCGATGCGATCGCCCACCAGCTGCAGCACGGCGTCTATGAAAGACTGGACACGGACTATATTCACGGCGCCGTTGCGAATACGCCTCAGATTTCCGGCGCCATCTTTCTCTCGTTGCATCCCAAGCAGTTGACGCTTCTGATCGCCGATGCGCGGATCTCGATCATCCTGGCGATCCAGCGCCACCTGGACAATGAGCAGTACAGAAAGCGCCTCGCCAAGGAATTTCATTACCGCGCGCTGCGGCCGCATCTCAACGAAAGCTTCCGGCTGTTGATGGTGCCTCCGTCGAACTCGAAAAAATACTGCTATGCCGGCAAGCGCAAACCTAGTCTGGCGATGGCCTATCAAGAAGAGATCGAACAGCTGGAGCGGGACCATCTGGCCGCCTGCCAGCACCTATCTGTCGACGTCATGTACGGCTCATGCTTGAGGATTCGTATCTGACCGTATCGCTTACAGGACGGCGTCCGAAACCGCCTGAAGAAGGAAAGACCTGGTGCGCAACGCAAAGCCTATCCTGATGCTCGGGGCTCCGTTTGCGCTGCTCACGGTCTATATTTATTTTCATGCCAGCGCCGAGACCTTTGTGATCTATCTTCTGGCGTTGAGTCTTTGGGCCGGACTGTTGGGCTATTGCGGCCGGCTGCGGGAAAAACAGTCCAAGAAAACCGGCCCCGTCACCCGGCAGACCTGAGCCTCGCCGGCAGGCTGAAGCCGGACGAACGCCAAAGCTTCTGTTATTTGAGCCAAGCGGCGAACGAGTGTCCCAAACCCGACACCAGCATCAATGACGTGCTGACGATAGCCAGACCGTAGAGGATGGCCAGAAGCCGATCCCGGGCCTGAAGGCTGCGCTCCATCCGCCAACCCAACAGGCCGGTGACAGGACCAAGCGCCAGCCAGGGCGCGATGCGAAGCACTTTGCGGAAAAATGTTCTCATGCCCTGCAACGCCCTCGAGACTTGTGGCCAGTCGCAACATAGCATCTCGCCTTCCTCTGTCCATGGTTCTTGCTGATTCGGGTCGCGAGCCGTGCGGCACCCGAATCAGGCACCCACGGCCCAATTATGGTGAACGGCAAAACGGGGACGGACCGCGCGGCCCCAGCCTCACACCGTCGGCAATCCCAGATGCTGCCAAAGCTGCTGGATCTGGATCATGTCCAATTCCACCGAGGTCTCGATTTGCTTGACAAGCCCGGGCGCATCGTTGCGCCGAAATCGCTGATGGCTTGTTTCCAGAACATCTTTCAGTGTGCCGGTATCGGATTTGTCGCCTTTATCGCTGACAAGGTGCCAACCGGGTGTATCCAGCCGCTCGATCAGGTCCTTCAGGCTAAGCTTGCGAACCATGGTTCACCTCCCGCGGAGCTTTCCGCCATCTTAGCCTCCTTTGTCGTTTTCGGCGACGGATGCTCAGTGCAGCTTGAGCTCCAAACGTACCGCGCCATTCGCCAGGCTGCCCGCCTGCCCTGTGACCAGGAAAACCCGCGCCGGATCGATATCGCCTTTCGCCAGCAAAGCATCGCGCACCGCCGTGGCGCGCACCGAACCCAGCGCCGCCAATTCCGTATTGGAGGGAAGGAACGCGTTGCGCAATTCGGCGCGCAGCCAGATCGTCTCCTGCATCAGCCGCTGCTGGTCGGCATCCGGCTGCGGCTGGCCGGCAACGGGCTTGATCTCCAGGCCAGGCAAGGTTTCGGGATAGGCCGGCCGCTTGCCCAGCTTGGCGCGGTAAATATCTTCCAGCCGGTCATGCTGATCCTCGCCCTCCAGGCTGGCGAAGTCGACCGTCTGTCCTTTCTTGATTTCCTTGGCCGTCGCCAACTGGTCGATGTTTCTGTCGGCCATGACGACCGCATCCTCCTTCAAGGCGGGCGCGGCCGGAATATCAAGTTGAAGCGCCGGCCGGTCGCCCAGCCCCTTGGCCAGCGCGGCCAGGCCCTCCGCTGCGCCCGATGGCATCGTCGCCGAACCGGGCGCGAAGTCGATATATTGCGCCTTGTCGGCTCCCTCGAACAGCGAACCGATCAGCGCGAAAGGCGCGGTGACGATTTTTTCGATCAGATTCCCGATGATCTGCCAGATGATCGGGCCCAGCCGAAAGGTGGGATCATCCAGCGACCCGCGCACCGGCAGGTTGAGGTCGATCACCCCATGCCGGTCTTTCAGCAACGACGTGACCAGCCCCACTGGCCAGGGCACACTGGGCTTGTTCGCGCTCGCTTGCCCCCATTCCAGCTGGTCGATCACGATATGATGGTCGGCCTGCAGCGCACGATTGACGATCTTATAGTGCATCTCCGTGGTCAGCTTGCCCTTGGCAATGGCATAGCCGGCATAGCGGCCCGAATAGGGATTGAAGATCGGCAACTCGATATTGCGGAATGCGACCTGTATGTCCGTGTTCTTGTCATAGCCCAGAAGATTGGCTGTGCCGGCGATGGTGACCGGCGAAAATCGGTCGAGCACCTGGCCCTTGAGATCGATGGCGGCGATCTGGTCGGGCGCGCTGGCGATATTCTTGATGCTGCCCTGCAAGGCCTCGATGCGAGCCTGGAAGGCGGGATCGATGGAGTGATCGGCAAAGCCCAAAGTGCCGCCTTCGATATCCAGCGATCCGAGCTTGAACGCCATCGCTGGTCCGGGGCTCGAAGGTATATTGGCAGAGACGGCAACCTTCGGCGCCATCAGAGGCGTAAAGTTGAAGCTGCGGTCCGCCAGGATGGCAACGCCCCCGACCGGGCGGACCAAGCGCGCCCGCGCGATGTCGACATGGTCGGGCCGGTAATCGATCCCGGCAAGCTTGAGACCGCGCCAGGCGAACAATTCGCTGTTGCTGGTGCGCTCATAAAGGCTGATCTGGTCGATGGCCGCGTCACCCTTGAAGCGCGGCAGGAATTTTTCGCCGCCCGGCATGGCGCCCGGCATGGCCCCAGGCATAGTCAGCGCGCCTGAAAAACTGAGCTCGCCGGAGCGCAACTCCAGCGCCGGCATGGGCAGATAGGCCGTCGCCGGCTTGAGCGGCATGCCGGTGAGGGAAAGTTTC
>DATBCP010000455.1:0-3005 GCA_036270435.1 Rhizomicrobium sp.
GCATGATGGGTGGCGCCAAAGCCCATTATGACGGCATCGTGGGCTTTGGCGCCACCCATCATGCCCTGGCGCCACCAGTTCCATATCGTGGGCTGCGAGACTTTCGCGCCGGGCCGGTTGAAGCCATAGAAAGGCCCTGCCGGCAGGTCGTAATAGAATTGCGACCGGTTGGCGGCGAGCTGTGCCTGCAAGCCGTCGAACACCTCCTTGGGCAATCCGCCGGGATTGTTCGCGGTCTTCACCATCAAGGGCGGCACGGCACTGAGGATCGCCGCTTTTGCTACCCGGCTTTCGCCATGGCGGGCGATGTAATGCACGACTTCGCCGCCGCCGGTGGAATGTCCGACATGGATCGCGTCCTTCAGGTCCAGATGCTCGGTCACCGCGGCCAGGTCGTCGGCATAATGATCCATGTCATGGCCGGTAGCGGTCTGGCTGGAGCGGCCATGGCCGCGCCGGTCATGGGCGATGACGCGAAATCCCTTTCCCAGAAAAAACAGCATCTGCGCGTCCCAATCGTCGGCCGACAAGGGCCAGCCATGCGAAAAGACGATCGGTTGGCCCGAGCCCCAGTCCTTATAGAAAATCTCCGTGCCGTCCTTGGTGGTAATCATGGGCATGTCGAACCTCCTTTTTTGGCGGAAGAGAAGCTTAGGGAGGTTATGTGACCGCCTTTCCCGGGCCAGGGTCAATATCGCAGGGACTTGGGTTTTTCGCGCAAATGGTGATGATGACGGCGCCGGCAAAAATTTCAGGGGCGGAATTATGCGCAAGATCATCGGCATCGCGATTGCCGCTTTTTCCATCGCGGGCGGCGTGGCGGGCGCGCAGCCGGCCGCGCCCGAAAAGATCATCATCGACAGCGATATCGGCGATGACATTGACGATGCCTTTGCCGTGGCGCTGGCGCTGTCCAGCCCGGAATTCCAGCTTCTGGGCTTTTCCGCCAGCTTCGGCGACACGCCCACGCGCGCCAAGGTGCTGGACCGCATGCTGGGCGAGTTGGGCAGAAGCGACATTCCCGTGGCGCAAGGCATCCCCGCCAATGTCAATCTCAATGCCTTTACCCAGCGCCGCTATGCCGAGGGCGGTTCCTTTGCGCGCGCCACACATCCGGGCTCGGTCGATTTCATCCTGGACCAGGCGCGCAAATATCCCGGCCAGGTCACCTTGGTTGCCATCGGACCCTTGCCCAATATCGGCGCAGCCATCGACAAGGATGCTGCGACATTCCGCAAGCTGAAACGGGTGGTGATCATGGGCGGCTCGATCCGCACCATGAACGATCCTTATGGCGTGGCACCGCCGATCGCGCCGCATCCCGAATGGAACATCAAGAACGACATCGCCGCGGCAAAGAAACTGTTCGCCGCCGGTGTGCCGCTTCAAGTGCTGCCGCTGGATTCCACCGCCAATCTCAAACTGCATGAGGTGGCGCGCACCGCCTTGTTCGCCCATGGCAGCATGATGACCAATATCCTGGCCGGTCTCTATTATGAGTGGAGCGCCTATACCCGCTCGCCGACCCCTATCCTTTATGATCCCATGACTCTGGCGTCGCTGTTGGATCCTTCGCTTTGCCCACTGACGCCGATGCACATCGCGGTGGATGATGCCGGCAATACCAAGGAGGCGCCGGGCGCGCCCAATGCCCAGGTCTGTCTCAAGTCCGATGCCGATGCCTTCCTGCACTTCTATGTAAAACGCGTTACCGGACACTGATGGACCTGCAACAGCTCTACAACCAGGCGCGCCAGGCGCAGAAGGACGGCAATCTGCTGGAGGCGGCGCGGCTCTATCAGCAGATCGTCGCGGCTTCGTCCATTCCGGAAGTCCGGGTGAATCTGGGCAATGTGCTGGCGCAGATGGGCCGACGCGAAGACGCCCTGGCGCAATACGATCAGGCGCTGACGCAAAAGGGGGATTTGTTCGAGGCGCTGTTCAACCGCGGCAATCTCCATCTGGAGAGCGGCCAGGCGGCGGCGGCGCTGGCGGATTTCGAAAACGCGCTTGCCGTCCGCGCCGATGTGCCCGGCGTTTGGAACAATCGCGGCACCGCCTTGCGCCGCTTGCACAAACTGGAAGAGGCGCTTTTCAGCTATGAACGCGCGGTGGCGCTGGCGCCCGGCCATGTCAATGCGCTCACCAACCGCGCCATCGCACTGTTCGACCTGGGAAGGCTGGACCAGGCGTTGACGGCGAGCGAGGCGGCGCTGGCGGTGCAAGCCGATTTCGCCGAAGCGCTCTATGTCCGGGGCAATATCCTGCGTGACCTGGGCCGGATCAGCGAAGCGCAAGCCAGCTTCGAACAGGCACTGCAAAAAGCCCCGCACCACGCCCTGGCACTGAACGGGTTGATCCAAACCAGCGCCGTCCTCTGCGACTGGACCAGGACGGCGGCGTTGGCACCGCGCCTGAGGAGCGACGTGCAGGCGGCCCGTGCGGTGATTCAACCCTTTGTATTGATGGGCATTAGCGAGGATGCCGCCCTGCTGCGACGCTGCGCGGAAAATTACGTCCATCGCGTCGCCCCGGCGCAAACCCCGCTATCCGCGCGCAAACCCTATGGCCATGACCGCATCCGGCTGGCCTATCTGTCGGCCGATTTCCACCAGCATCCCACCGCCCAGCTGATGGTGGAACTGTTCGAGCGTCATGACCGCGAGTGTTTTGAGGTGACCGCCTTCGCCTTCGGCCCCGACGATGGCAGCGGGATGAGGCGGCGGTTGGTGAAGGCGTTCGATCATTTCGAGGATGTGCGGCGTCTCAGCGACCTGGAGATCGCCACGCTGGTCCGCGCGCGGGAGATCGATATTGCGGTGGACCTGAACGGCCACACGCATGACGCAAGGCCCGGCATCTTGAGCCACCGCCCCGCCCCGGTGCAGGTGAACTACCTGGTCTATCCCGGCACCACCGGCGCGAACTATATGGATTATGTCCTGGCCGACCGCATCGTGCTGCCGTCGGACCAGCAAGCTTTCTTCAGCGAAAAGATCGTCCAC
>DATBCP010000456.1:0-9916 GCA_036270435.1 Rhizomicrobium sp.
AGGCATAATATATCACATGACGGCAATTTTGATGCATTATTATCACTTCGCGGTTTTGTCATAAGCGCTCGCAAAGAATCCGGTTTACGCCTTCGCGAAGTTGGTCATACCGTCGTTGCAAATTGCTGCGGTGCACAAAGCAAAAATAACGGGGAAGCGAATCGGGAAGGAACCACACCAACGTCGCCAAAGCGCGACACATCCGGGGGTTCCCTATGTCATACCGTTCCAAATCCAAAACGTCCCTGTTGCTGGGGACATCGATGATGGCTTTCGCAGCCATTGCTACGTCTGTTCATGCGCAAAGCGCCAACGATGCCGAACAGGTGGTCGTGACCGGTACGCGCGTTCAAGGCATGACCGCCGCTGACAGTGCCGAGCCGGTAACGGTGGTAGATACGAGCGCGTTGACCCAAGGCACCGGCAGTACGGACCTGCGCCAATCCCTGGGCGAAATTGTTCCATCCTTTAGTGCGCAGCAATATGCAAACGACACCGCGGAATTCTCGCTCTCCGCCGCTCTTCGCGGCCTGTCGCCCAATGACACGCTGGTCCTGGTCAACGGCCATCGGCGCCATTACACCGGCAATCTCCATGTCGATGGCGGAAATTTTGCCTCCGGCGGTTCGTCGCCCGATATTTCATTGATTCCCGAAGTGGCCATCGACCATGTCGAAGTCCTGCTCGATGGCGCGGCCGCCCAGTACGGAACCGACGCCATCGCCGGCGTGGTGAACATTATCACCAAGAAATCCTCCACCGGCGGCATCATCCAGGCGACTGGCGGCCAATATTACCGCGGCGATGGCGCCACGTCCGACTTCTCCGCCAATGTCGGCCTTCCGCTGCTCGACAAGGGCTATGTCAACATTGCCGGCAGCAAGCAAACGCATGATTTCACCCATCTTGGCGGGCCGGACTCGCGATACATCAACGCCCAGGGACAGCCATCTCCGACAGGCACCGTGGGCACCGTGCCGAATGCGGCGGGCATTATTCCCTGTTCGGGCGGCGTCTGCATTCCCACCACCGGCCCTTATGCGGTGGCCAGCGACTTCAACTATCCCCGCACCAACCTGATTACCGGCGACGGCGAATATCAGCTGCAGATGGGGACTTTGCATGCCGGTTACGATTTCACCGACGACTTGCAAATCTATTTTGAAGGCACGATCGGAACCCGCACCGGCAAGTCGAACCAGAATGTCCGCCTTCCGACCCAGGTGATTGCCTCGCCCGGATCCAGCGCGCCATGCAGCGGAACGAATCTGCAAGGTTACAACACGGCACAGACGGCGTCCGGGGCACCCGCGTGTGCCATCGGTGTTTCCACCACCGGTTCGGCCAGCGGAGCAGGCGTTGCCCTCCTCGCGGGCTCGGCAACGGGAACGCCGGGCGTCAACAGCAAGGGCACCGTCATCTCCTCCGGCCAGGCCGGCACCTTGTTCACGCCCGGTGAGCTGGTCATGTACCCGCAGGACATGCACCCGGTTGAGGCGCTGCGGGAAGTGGACTACCAGTACAATGCCGGCGTGAAATTCAAGGTGCTGGACTTCGGGTTCGATGCCAATATCGGTTACGGCAAGGACATCAACAAAATCTCCACCTTGAATTCCGGCAACCGCTCGCTGTTCATCGACACACACACCTCGCCCAAGGATTTCTATGATGGGCAGTTCATCGCCAGCCAGTTCGTCGGGACGATTGACGCCAGCCGCCCCTTCGAGGTTGGCCTGGCCTCGCCCCTGACGGTTGCCTGGGGTGTCGAGGCGCGCGAGGATACTTACCGCATCGATGCGGGCGACCCTTCGTCCTATTACAAGGAAGGCCCGCAATCCTTCCCCGGTTTTGCGCCGGCCAGCGCCACCAATAAAAGCCGCAAGAACTATGCTGTCTATCTGGACTTCGCCGCCGCTCCCATAGAGCAGTTGCAAGTCGATATCGCCGGCCGTATCGAGCATTTCAGCGACTTTGGCGACACCCAGATCGGCAAAATCACGGCGCGCTACGACTTTTCGCCCATGATCGCCATCCGCGGCACTATTTCGACCGGCTTCCGCGCCCCAACCCTGGCCGAGGAATATTACACCGCCGTCAACGTGTCGCCGACCTCCGCCACCGTGCAGCTGCCGGCCAACTCCGCGGCCGCCAAGATCCTGGGCTTGCCCAACCTCAAGCCGGAAATCTCCACCCAATATTCGGTGGGCCTCGTGGCACATTTGCTGGACGATCTGTCCGCGACGGTGGATTTCTACAGCCTGACCTTGGGCAACCGCATTGTGGCGTCCAGCACGGTGACAAGCTCGGGCGGCTCCATCAACACGCCGCTGGTGACGCAGGCTGTGCTGGCCGATGGTGTTTCGCTTGACCCGACCGCCACGCAACAAGGCGTGACGGCGTTCCTGAACGGCATCAACACCCTGACCCAGGGCGTGGATGCGACCATCAGCTATCTCTCGGATTTCGAAGAGTATGGGTCGGTGCGCTGGACCTTGGCGGGCAACTACAACAACACCTCGGTGTCGTCGGTCGCGCCCGCGCCCTCCATCCTGCTGGCCTCCAATCCCAGCGCCAGCTTCTTCAACCGGCAATCGCTCTACAACTTTGTTCATTCCGCGCCCCAGGAGAAGGTCGGTCTGACCGCGGACTGGGTGCTGGATCAATGGGGTGTGACCTTCCGCGAGACCTATTGGGGCCCGCAGCACAGCTTTACGAGCCCCAACGCCGGCGGCGAACTGATTCCCTTCAACCAGGCGGGGGTCGGGCTGACGGATATGCAGGTCCGCTACAACTTTACCGACGATGTCCAGCTGGCCTTCGGCGGCGACAATCTCTTCGATATCTCACCCGACAAGCTGCCCTTTGCGCCGGCCAATTGCGCGTCCGTTCCCGGCGTCATCCTGACACCGGGTGCGAGTTGCGTGACGGGTCCCAACAATTCCAACGGCCAGGGACAGACTGCCAGCAACGGCGCGGTGGAATATGCGCCTTTCGGTACCCACTGGAATCCAAACGGGGGCTATTACTATGCGCGTCTTTCCTACAAGTTCTAAAGACGTGGCGTAGACGCAATGCCTGGGCGCCGTGGCAACGACACGGCGCCCATCCGGCCTCTTGGTAACAACATTTGGAGGGACTGACGTTGGACCGTCGCAGCCTCTTGAGAACATCGCTCGCCTTTGGCGGCCTTGCCGGCCTGGGTGGTTGTGCCACCGGACCCCGGCCCCGCGGATATTCGCAAAACACGGCTGGTCTCGCCGTCGAGGATATCCCGCCACCGCTGGCGCCTATTCGTGCCCATCCGGACAGGATTTTCGATGTGCGCACCTGCATCAGGCCGTTCCGGGTCAAAGGTCCAAACCTCGACACCGAGCAGATCGGCAATGCCCTGGTCGTGCACAATTATGGTCATGGCGGAAGCGGCTGGTCGCTGTCCTGGGGTTCGGCCAATGTCGCTGTCCAGAAGGCCATGTCGGTCGCGCCCAGGAAAATCGCCGTTGTGGGCAGCGGCATCATCGGACTGACCTCCGCGATAACCGCGCAGCGCGCAGGCGCCCAGGTCACGATCTACACCCGCGAAATGCTCAACCGTACCCGCTCGGTGCGCGCCAATGGCAGTTGGACGCCCGACTCGCGCGTCTGCCTGGCCGAACAGGCCGGACCGCAATTCGGAGCCTTGTGGGAGCAGATGGCGCGTTATTCCTACAAGACCTACCGCTATTACATGGGGCTTCCCGGCCGGCCGATCGATTTCTCCTACCAGTACCGCCTCTCCGATACGCCGATCGAACGGGAGGAGGACGTGCTGGACCCGGCCAAAGGCACCTATGGCTCGACCGGCAAGATCCAGCAGAATGCCGAATTCGGCCGTTACAGTGAGTTGATCCGCGATCTCACACCCCGTCCGGAAATCCTTCCCGAGGGCGCCACACCCTTCCCGGTCAAATATGCCCAGCGCTCGGAAGTGATGTTCTTCAATTTTGGTTCCTATGGGCACCTGTTGCTAAGCGAGTTCTTCGGCGCCGGCGGGAAGATCGAAATCCGGGAATTCCATCATCCCTCCGAGTTGGGCACGCTGGATGAGAAGGTGGTGATCAACTGTCCTGGCTACGCGGCGCGGGACCTGTGGAAGGACAAGTATATGATCCCGGTGCGTGGCCAGACTGGATGGCTGATCCCCCAACCGGAGGTGAAATACGGCCTGTATTATGGCGGGGTAGCCATGCTGTCCAAGAGCGATGGCATCATGGTGATGTCGCTGGGCCGCGGTCCGGTCAAGGGGGACCTGGCGGGCGTCGGCGATGGGTATGAAGTCGAAAACCGGGCCGAGATTGAAGACGCCGTGCGCGTGATCGAGGGCTTGTATGCGCGCATGCCGGCCGGCGCGGCCAGCAGCAGATCCTAGGGAGGCTCAAAGCGCGCCATGCCGAATCCGTCACGCATCACAGGGCTTGTTCTCGCTGTCGTCGCAGGCTGGGTCACGCCCGCCATCTGCCAGCCATCTTCGGTTTGGGACGGGCTCTATACGCCAGTCCAGGCCGAGCGGGGGGCCGTCAAATACCGCCAGCAATGCGCGATGTGTCATGGAGCGGTATTGGAAGGCAATGGCGAAGCGCCACCATTGACTGGCCGCTTCATTCCGGACTGGGCCGGCACTTCGCTTGCAGACTTGTTCAACAAGATACAGGTCACGATGCCGCTGTTCGCGCCGGCAAGCCTGAATTCCTCTGACACGGAAGATATTCTGGCCTTTATCCTCCAGTCCAATAATTTCCCTTCCGGCGCGGGCGAGCTGCGCGCCAGCGAGGCCCTCAAGCTGGTCAGCTTCGATGTCGGCAAGCCGGCCTCCAAGGATGGCAGGCCCGGAAAGCGGCCGTGAAGGATGGCCGGGCGGAATGGTCAGCCACTGGCCGGTCTCGTCGCCCCGATGCTGGAGAGAGCCTTCACGCTGCACCAACAGGGCAAACTCCGCGAGGCCGAGGCCGCCTATCTTGCAGTGCTGCGCCAGAGCCCTGGGAACGCCCATGCCTTGCATTTGCTGGGTCTGTTGTCGGCACAGGCCGGGCAGGCGGCGCGCGGGATGGAATTGATCAGGCGCGCGCTGGAGATCGATCCGCGCCGGTTTCTCGCGCATCGCGACCTGGGCAATGTGCTTGTGCATTCGGGTGATTTTGCCGAAGCTCTGGCCAGCTATGACAGGGCCTTGGCCCTGAAGCCCGATATGGCCGAAACTCTCGACAACCGTGGTACCGCGTTGCGGATGTTGAACCGGCAGCAAGAGGCGCTGGAAAGCCATGACCGCGCCATTGCCTTGGATTCCGGCTTGGCCATCGCACATATCAATCGCGGCAGTGCGCTGGCCGGGCTCGGCCGGTTTGCGGAAGCCTTGGAGAGTTTTGACCGCGCGATCGCGCTTGATCCTTCTTCCGCGCTCGCCCACAGCAATCGCGGCAATGCTCTGCACCGGCTGGAACAATACCCGCAAGCGCTGGAGAGCCATGAGCGTGCGATCACGCTGGCGCCAAACCTCGCTCACGCCCATGTCAGCCGCGGTCAGACACTTGCCGAACTGGGACGTTTTGACGACGCCCTGGATGCATTTGACCGTGCCTCGATCCTGGACCCGCAATCTACTGAAGCGCAATTCGGCAGGGCAACGACATTGCTGATCACGGGCCGGTATCGCGAGGGATGGAAGGCTTATGAGTCCCGCCTCTGCCGTGTGGCCGCCGATGCATTTCATCCCGAAGGACGGCCGCAATGGTCGGGACAGGAAGACATATCCGGCAAGACGCTGTTCATCGAGGCGGAACAGGGTTTGGGAGATATGCTCCAGTTCTGCCGCTATGCGCCGTTGTGTGCGAATTTAGGAGCGCGGGTGATCCTGACAGCGCACGAAAGCCAGGTCCGGCTGCTGCAGAGCCTTGATTCCCGCATTGAAGTAAGGCCGCAACAGGCCCGGCCGGCGGCGTTCGATTACCACATTCCGCTGATGAGCCTGCCCCTGGCCTTTGCCGTGGGAGAGAAGGGCTTTGCCGCGCGCACACCTTATCTGCAAGCGGAAGCGGAACGGGTGGAACGGTGGCGGCAGCGCATTGGCGGTCAGGAATTCAAGATCGGTGTTTGCTGGCGGGGCGGCCCGGGAAGCCAGGCACGCTCCTTTCCGTTACACGCGATCGCCGAAATCGGCGCACGCCCCGGGGTGCGCCTTATAAGTCTCCAGAAAGGGCCGGGCACCAATCAGCTGGACGCCCAGCCCATGCGAATCGAGCCCCTGGGCGAGGATTACGATAGCGGCCCACATGCTTTCCTTGATGCGGCTGCGGTTTTGCAGGTTATGGATCTCGTCATCAGCTGCGACACATCGCTGGCTCATCTGGCGGGCGCACTGGCGCGCCCCGTCTGGGTGGCCCTGAAATTCTCCCCCGACTGGCGCTATCTGCTCGGGCGCGAGGATTGCGTCTGGTATCCGTCCATGCGGCTGTTCCGCCAAGACCGTCCCGGCGACTGGGAGAGCGTCTTTGCCAAGATGCAGGCGGCGCTGGCTACAGTCTGCTGACCGCACCGGTACCGACGGGATAACCGTTTGCTCCGCCCCGCCGGCGCCAAGCTATTTCTTTTTGGCGGCGATGAATTCGATCTCCAGCAGCGCACCGGGCCCCGCCAGGGCCGCAACCTTGAATGCGGCGCGGGCCGGCTTGTTCGGCTGCTTGGGCGTGCCGAAATAGGTGAGCCAGACCTTGTTCATTCCGGGAAAATCCATTTCACCGCCCTTGGAGGGATCTGGCGCCATGAAGACATGCGCCTGCACCACGTCGCCCAGGGTAAGCCCGGCCTTGGCCATGGTGGCGCTGAGATTGTCCAGGGTCGACTTGGTTTGATAAGCCGTGTCGCCCCAATCGGCCGGCTTTCCGTTCATGGCGGGCGTCTTGGGCTTGGCCACCGAGCCACTGATATAAAAAGTCGTGTAGCCGGGCGGCACGGCAGCAAGCGCCACAAAGGGCGCATTCGGACGCTCCTCGGGAATGCGCATGATGTCGACGGCGCTGGCCTGCGATATGGCGGCGGCGATCAGGCTGGCGGCGAGCGATCCCGTCAGAGCCATGGTCTTGAAAGCGTTCATGTTGGTTCCTTCTATGTTGTGGCAGGCAAATGATCGCACGGCGGGATTGTTCCTCTGGTAAGCGCCTCTAACGCATCACCTTGACTTCGTCGGCGGTCACCTTGTCGGTGTAGTGGTTGCCGAAATGCGTCCGGATGTAATTCACCACGGCGGCGACCTGGTTGTCGTTGAAATAGGGCCCCAGCGGCGGCATCGCCTTTTGGCCATTGATGATGATGCTCAAGGGATAACCGGCCTCTTCCAGCTTGGGATCGCCGGCCAGTGCGGGATACATGCCGGCACCCACGGCGCCCTTGGCACTGGGCATGTGGCATCCCTGGCAGACGCCCTCATAGATCGCCTTGCCGTCCTGCATGGGAAACATGCCGCCGCGGGCGTTGGGTCGCGGCGGAGGTGTGGGTGCGGCGGTATCGGCGGCGGCCGGCACTGCCAAGCAAAGCAGCGCCAGTGCGGCGAGACGGTTCTGCATCATCCTCATCTTCTCCATCGTCAGGCGCTCATCACGCGCTTGTGCAGGCGGGTAATCGCATCGATCGCGGAGGTCACCGCGCCTTCCTGCCAGGCGGGAATGCGTGAGGCGTGCTCCCCGGCAAGGATGATGCGGCCATCCAGCGCGCAGAGATTGTCATAATGCTGGGCGCGGCCGGCATCGGTCCAGGCGCCGGCGCAGCCCAGCGTGAACGGTACCCTGTGCCAGGCAACCGAGACACCGCACTCGAATTCCTGCTTGTACTGGGGATGGATCTTCGATCCGTATTCCAGCGCGTCCTGGATGCGCTCCTCCGGGGATTTTGCGGCGGCGATGAAGGCGGGCTCGCCGAACACATAGGCTCCCAGAAGGACGCCCTTTCCCTTGGAGAAATAATCCCACATCGGATAGCCGATGATCGAACTGGGCTGGTTGGTATAGCTGTGACCGCCATAGATCCGGTCGTCCTCCTCCCAGAAGCGGCGTTTCATTTGAAGGCCCACTTTGAGCGCCGCCTGGTAGGGCAGCTGATTGATGGCGGCCTTCATCGGCCCCCCCACATTCATGGGTATCTGGCTGAGCACGGATGCAGGGATCGTGCAGACGCACCAGTCGGCGGAGGCGGTGCGTTTCTCGCCGCCGGTCCGGCTGTCGACATACGTGGCCGTGACGCCCTTGCCGTCCTGGTGGATGTCGATGACCTTGGAATTGTACTGGATCAGCGGACCCAACTCCTTGCCGAAGGCCTTGCCGATCATGCCCATCCCGCCCTTGGGCTGGAATATGGCGCTCTGCATCTCGTAATTGCAGCCGGCACCGATCGCCGCCCATAGAGAAGACTTGAGCAGGGCGCTCATGGCCACGGGTTCCGACGGCACAGGCACCGAATTCAGCCCGCCGCCCGGGTCCACCTCATAGCCGCGGCGATTGGAGGATTCGAGGCCCTTGGCATATTCATAATTGGCGTTGAGCGCGCCCCAGTTGCGCAGCGCGGCCATCAACATTTCGCGATCTTCCCTGGTCACCGCCTGGTCCAACGCACCCTGCTTGGTGCATTTGGCCAACAATTCGGCGACATGGCCGTGCATGTCAGCCTGGACCTGTCGGTAGCGCATTGGCTTGCCGTCAAACGCTTCCGTAGAATGGACATAGGCATTGAAGTTGACCTGGGTGAATGGCTCGAGCGCCACCCCAAGCCGGTTCACATAATGAAGGATGCCCTGGTGGTGATAGGGCAGCCGCCAGGGGCCGGGATTGATATATTGGCCCGGATCGAACGCGACATTCTGGGTGAAGCCGCCGAGTTCGGTATAGGTATCGCCGCCATACAGCGTCCAATTCCGCCCGCCCGGGCGGCCATTATATTCCAGCACCTGCACCTTGTAGCCGGCATCGCGCAATTCCAGCGCCGCGACCATCCCGGCGATGCCGGAGCCCAGGACCAGGACGGAGGTGCCGGGTGGCGGCTGGGACAGCTTCACCGGGCCGGTGAAGGTTGAACCCTCCGCATACCCCAATTCGGTCATGGCGTGATACATGGCGGCGCTTCCCGCCACCACGCCGATCATGCTCAGAAGAGAGCGCCGGTTTGGCCCCGTCGATTGATCCAACATTCACTTCTCCCGTGACGCCGCACTGCCATGGCAGCGCGCTGCTTGCAATTCGTCCCGGAGTCCCCTCTATGCGCCTGTTTCCGGCGCCGGTTCCCGCGCGAGTCTCGCGCATGCCGCAGGCAGATTAGAGCGATGTACTGGAGCGGGCGCAACGCAGCAGCGCGAAAATAATTTTGCCCAAAATCGCATCAGTCTGCCACGCAATAAGGCGGGGGAAGAAATGTCTGTACACGTACTCTTCCCAGTGCCGGCCCCTCGTGGCACCGTCCGGGGACAATATCCGCGAGTCTTCACATGTTCGTCCGCCTTCCGGCTTGCCTGTTGCTCTGCCTTGCCTTGGGTTGGCCGCTCAAGGCTCTGGCCGATAGCGCCGCAGCCACCCAATGGTGGGCCGATGTCAGCGCGCTTGCCAATGACGGCATGGAAGGCCGCCTGACCGGCTCGCCAGGTTATGACAGGGCCGCGGCCTATGTCATTGCTCGCCTCGAAGCCGAAGATTTGAAACCTGCCGGAATCAAGGGCTACCTGCAACCGGTGGTGTTTGAACAGCAGCTCGTGGATCAAGATAAAAGCCACGCCGAGCTCGTAGAGGAAGGCGGGGGCGCTGTTCCCATCAAAGTCGGAGATCAGATGTTGATCACCGCAGGGCTCGCCCGACGGCCAAAATATGTGGATGCCCCTTTGGTTTTCATCGGTTACGGCTTGCATTTG